>NZ_JAWOTA010000017.1:0-99241 GCF_033338635.1 Vibrio sp. Vb1755
TCAGCGAGGTGGCATTATAGAGATTGCGATCACATTGGCAAGCCCTTTTTCTCGTTTTTTTTGATTTTTTTATCGTTTGGGTGTTTTTTATTCTAAAAGGCGAGTTTTCACTACTATTCTACCTCCATACACCCTGTAATCGCCCTGAATAAGGAAAAAAGATGAGCTCAATGAGAAGCTACAAAGGTATAAAGCCTGAACTTGGTGAGCGTGTTTACGTTGACCCAACCTCTGTTTTAGTCGGTGATATCCGAATTGGCGATGATTCTAGCATTTGGCCACTGGTAGCAGCGCGAGGTGATGTAAACCACATTCACATTGGTGATCGAACGAATATTCAAGATGGCAGTGTTTTGCATGTCACCCATAAGAACGCCGAAAACCCAAACGGCTACCCATTGATTATTGGTAATGACGTTACGATTGGCCACAAAGTGATGCTGCACGGTTGTGAGATCCACGATCGTGTTTTGGTTGGTATGGGAGCTATTGTTTTAGATGCTGTTGTAATTGAGTCAGAGGTGATGATCGGAGCAGGCAGTTTAGTGCCACCTGGGAAAGTATTAGAAAGTGGCTACTTATATGTTGGAAGCCCAGTAAAACAAGCTCGCCCTCTATCAGAAAAAGAACGAGCTTTCTTGCAAAAGTCTGCCAACAACTATGTGCAGAACAAAAACGACTACTTAAATGAAGTAAAAGACTTGAACTAAAACCCTGTTAACCGATGATGATATGGCCTTCTTCGTTGAAGGCTTCATCTTCTATTAGCTCTTCAGCCATTTCTTCTAGGTCGAATCGGTAATCAGTAAACACTTTAATTGCCGCTTGCTCAGTTTCAATCAGTGAACCACTGAGCTTTTCTAACTTTTGTTTCGTCACAAAGCACTCTATTAGTGCGCCTGATTGTTGCGCCGAAAAGTTTACCGATTGTGATACTTCATCCCATGATTGAATATCTGGGAATAAGATGGATTGATTCATCGCTTATTGACCTTCAAGGTTCTTTCTTAGTTCTCTGAGAATTTGTTTGGCACCAGGACGTAAGCCACGCCAGAGCATAAAGCTTTCCGCAGCCTGCCCAACTAACATTCCAAGACCGTCATACGCATGAGCGGCACCATTCTCTTTTGCCCATAAGTTAAAGCTCGTCACCCCTTTGCCATAAATCATGTCATAGCTTGTACTGTTAGCGGCAAAGATGGAGGATGAAATAGTCGGCAGTTCACCACTAAGAGAAGCGGATGTGGAGTTAATGATGACATCATACTCTTCATCAATACTTGCCATCTCTTTGACGCGGATAGGACCGTGAGAGACAAACAGCTCTGCAAGCTCCTGTGCTTTACTAAAGGTACGGTTGGTAATGGTTAAAGAGGTCGGCTTTTGATCGAGTAGTGGCTTAATAACACCACGAGCTGCACCACCAGCGCCAATAATTAGGATTCGCGCGCCTTCCAATACAACCTGATGCTGAAGCAAATCTTGCACTAAACCTGCACCATCAGTGTTGTCACCGATGATTTCACCATCGTCTAACTTCTTGAGGGTATTTACCGCGCCTGCTAACTGAGCCCGTTCTGTCAATCGACTAGCAAATTGATAAGCATCTTCTTTAAATGGCATAGTGATGTTGCACCCCTTGCCACCTTCAGCAAAAAACACCTTCGCCGCGTCAATAAAACCATCAACAGGTGCACTTTCTGCGGTATACACCAAAGATTGATTAGTTTGACGAGCAAACAAAGTGTGAATGAATGGCGACTTACTGTGTCCGATAGGATTACCAAACACGGCATAGCGATCGATTTGCTGGGTCATTTCCTTACCTTTGTTCCTTACTTAGATATAGAGAAAACAGGGCCACCTGATTACAGATGACCCTATCACTATCTATCTATATAGAAAAGGAGATTCCGTGCTTACCACTCTCGTGGCGTTAGGTATCGCTCGTAAAGTTCAGCTTCTGGCGATCCCGCTTCTGGCTCGTAGCAGTACTCCCAGCGAGCGAGCGGCGGCATTGACATCAGAATCGACTCAGTACGCCCACCACTTTGTAAACCAAATAAGGTGCCACGGTCATACACTAAGTTGAACTCTACGTAACGGCCGCGACGATATAGTTGGAATTCACGCTCACGCTCACCATACTCGATCTCTTTACGACGAGAAACGATCGGCAAATAAGCCTGGCAATAGCCTTCACCGACTGCTTTGATGTAAGCAAAACACTTATCAAATTCCCACTGGTTTAGATCATCAAAGAACAAACCGCCAACACCGCGAGTTTCATTACGATGTGGTAGGAAGAAGTATTTGTCACACCATGCTTTATGCTCTTGGTAAACATCGTCACCAAATGGTGCACAAAGCTGTTTTGCAGTGTCGTGCCATGATTGGCAATCTTCTTCAAATGGATAGAACGGCGTTAGGTCAAAACCACCACCAAACCACCAAATTGGGTCTTCGCCATCTTTTTCTGCAATAAAGAAGCGGACATTGGCGTGTGAAGTCGGTACATAAGGGTTTTTAGGGTGAATAACCAAAGAAACACCCATCGCTTCAAAACGACGACCCGCTAGCTCTGGACGATGCGCTGTCGCAGATGCTGGCATTTCTTTCCCTTCCACATGCGAGAAGTTCACGCCTCCCTGCTCGAAAACAAGGCCATCACGCATAACACGTGAGCGCCCACCGCCACCAAGACGTTCGCCCGGTTCACGATGCCATGCATCCTCGACAAAGACGGCCTTTCCATCTTCTTGTTCTAACTGCTGACAAATGGAGTCCTGAAGTGACATCAAGAACTGCTTTACGGCGTGCTTATCGATCGCTGACATACGTTATTACCTATTACGTGAAACCTAATGATGGCTGGCTAGCAGGGTTAACCCTGTCTTAATATTTGTGAAGTTTTGGCGTCACGAATCTCGCTGGGTTTATCACGACCGCTGGTCTCGCCACGAAGAATGGCGACCAGCTTATCACCCAACTGCTCTTCGACTTCTTCCGTGGTCATACACGGTGGTAAGCCGGAAAGATTCGCGCTGGTAGAGGTTAACGGCTTTCCGAATGCATTACACATTTTTTGCACCAAAGGATGATCAGTCACACGAACCGCAATTGAATCAAACTGCCCTGAAACCCAGTTGGATACTTTATCGCTCGCTGGCATGATCCAAGTGTATGGGCCTGGCCAAGTGGCATGAACAGTCTGTAATTGTTCTTCAGTCAACTGAGATTCATCAATATAAGGCAAGAGCTGATCATAACTTGCCGCGATGAGAATCAGCCCTTTTTCTACCGGACGCTGCTTGAGCTCTAATAGCTTTTGAATTGCTTCTGGGTTATCTGGATCACATCCGACACCAAAAACCCCTTCTGTTGGATAGGCAATCACTTCGCCTTGCTTGAGTGCGTTGAGCACTTGTTCAAAGTTATCCACCGATTACTTCCTATTTGTTTGACTGTGTTGTTTTCACTAAGTGTACAAATATTCATTCTCAGACACTAAAGCAATTTTTTTATAAAATGTATCAATAGCGCCAACAACAAGACGCAAACGTTTGCTTGAGATAAAAATCCCCGTATAATGCGCACAAATTTATAGCTCACCTAATTTTTGCAGCTTAAAGGAGTTTGAGATGAAAGTCGGTATCATCATGGGTTCTAAATCCGATTGGCCAACCATGAAACTAGCAGCGGACATGCTAGATCAATTTGGCGTGCCTTACGAAACAAAAGTCGTGTCAGCACACCGAACTCCTCAATTACTGGCTGACTACGCTAGTGGCGCAAAAGAACGCGGCATCAAAGTTATCATCGCAGGCGCTGGTGGTGCAGCCCACCTACCAGGTATGGCGGCGGCGTTTACTAGTTTGCCAGTGCTTGGGGTTCCCGTTCAGTCTCGTGCACTGAAAGGTATGGATTCACTGCTTTCTATTGTACAGATGCCAAAGGGAATTGCGGTTGGTACATTGGCGATTGGCGAAGCGGGCGCAGCAAACGCCGGTATCCTAGCTGCGCAAATCCTAGGCACTCATGATGAAAACATCATGGCGAAGGTAGAAGCATTCCGTAATGAGCAAACGGAAACAGTTCTCGCAAATCCAAACCCTGCAGAGGATTAATCAGATGCATGTACTGGTTCTTGGTGCGGGTCAGTTGGCTCGTATGATGTCTCTGGCTGGTGCGCCACTGAATATTCAAATTTCAGCTTACGATGTCAGCAGCGGTGATGTCGTTCACCCTTTAACTCAACAGGTACTTGGCCATGGCTTGGAAAATGCGATTACGCAAGTTGATGTGATTACTGCCGAGTTCGAGCATATTCCACATGACGTGCTCAAGGTTTGCGAAGCGAGCGGCAAGTTCCTACCAAGTACGCAAGCCATCAAAGCAGGTGGTGATCGCCGTATTGAAAAAGCACTGCTTGATGATGCCGGCGTGCGCAACGCGAAATACTACGTCATTGAAACTCGTGAAGACTTTGACCGCGCAATTGAACACGTTGGTATGCCAATGGTTCTGAAAAGTGCATTAGGTGGTTACGATGGTAAAGGCCAATGGCGCTTAAAAGAAGCTTCTCAAGTCGACGACATTTGGACTGAGATGTCGGAGTGCATCGCGGCAACACCAACTCAAGCGATTGTTGCTGAAGAGTTTGTTCCTTTTAACCGCGAAGTATCACTGGTTGGTGCTCGAAGCAAAGATGGCAGTGTGGAAGTGTATCCTCTGGCAGAGAACGTCCACACCAACGGTGTATTGAGTCTTTCTACTGCGATTGATGCGCCAGGGTTACAGGAACAAGCAAAGCAAATGTTCACGGCAGTCGCAGATAGCCTAGATTACGTTGGCGTATTAGCGCTTGAGTTCTTTGATGTCGATGGGGCACTTTTAGTGAATGAGATTGCTCCACGCGTGCACAACTCTGGTCACTGGACACAGCAAGGTGCAGAAACGTGTCAGTTTGAAAACCATCTGCGCGCAGTGTGCGGCTTACCATTAGGCAGTACGAAATTGGTTCGTGAAACCTCAATGATTAATATTCTTGGTGAAGACACACTACCAGAAGCATTGTTATTAATGGATGGTTGCCACATTCATTGGTATGGCAAAGAGAAACGTGCAGGTCGCAAGATGGGACACATCAACGTGTGTGGCGACTACCCAGGAGAATTGCACCGTAGGTTGTGCGCTCTGGCAGACATCTTAGACCCAATAGCTTTCCCAGCCGTGCAAGCGTTCGCTAAACAGCCTCAACACTAACGTTTGGCAGCAAAAAAATAAAAAAAGGGTCGCACGATGCGACCCTTTTTAATTCCTTTGATGTATTTACCCTTGTTGGGTGTGCTGGCACTTACGGTTGGCACATTGCAATTTCACACCACTGGCGAGTTTCTTCTCCACCAACAAAGTAAAACCACATTCTTCGCATCGCCCCTTGACCGGAGCAAGGTTCACAGCAAATTTGCATTTAGGGTAGTTGTCACACGCGTAGAATGTTTTGCCAAATCGGGTTTTACGCTCAACCAAATGTCCTTTGCCACATTCAGGGCAAGCGTGTTGCTCTTGTGACTGCGCCTCTGGCTCTGGTTGATTAATCGACTTAATATGATGACAAGCCGGGTAATGGCTACAACCAACGAACATACCGTAGCGCCCTTGGCGGAGAACCAACTCATTGCCACACTCAGGACAAGGCACACCCAACTCTTTCACGATGTGACCATCATTGCTGTGTAGCGGTTTAATGTAATCACAGCTTGGGTAATGGTTACAGCCGAGAAATGGGCCATGTTTTCCGTGCTTGAGAGTCAGCTCACCACCACATTTTGGACACGGCTCGTGTTCCAAAGCGTGTTCATGGGCAGAGAAAAGGGTGTTGTCGATTTTACTACTCATACTTACCGTTTCGTGAAAAACACACAAAAAGACAAGCTCGCGTTTATTCTAGTTAAACTCGAACTTGCCCAGATGGTTAGTGAAGAATCCCTTGTTCCTTGGTGTACAACAGCTCTTCCATTAGCGTGTAAGCGTTTTCGTTGCCAGGCACATTAAACAGCACCATCAGAATGATCCATTTGAGATCTTCAAGCTCAAACTCACTCGTTTCTAATCCCATCACTCGGTCAATCACCATTTCGCGAGTTTCTGTGGTTAACACATTGATTTGCTCGAGAAACAATAGAAAACCTCGGCATTCCAAATCTAAACGCTGCATCTCTTTCGCTGTGTAGATACGAGTTGATGACGAAGCCATGCAAGTCGAGATTGCAGAAGAGGTGTCACTTTGCTGCAATGCGGCAAGCTCTTCTAACCAGACAAGGGCTTTGTAGATATCTTTTTGTTGGAAGCCTGCACGAAGCAACTCTTCTTCCAACTCGTCTTGTTCGACCTGTAACTCTGCATCGCTATGGATGTAGGTTTCGAATAGATACATCAGTATATCCATCATCATAGCTAGCCCCTCCCCTTTCGAATATAGCCACCTGAAACCGCAACGACATGCCCAGAGAGTTCTAACTCTAAGAGCTGCATCATGACTTCTTGGACAGGTATATTGGTCCTGTTTGCAAGAATATCAACCGGTGTAGCTTCACTTCCTACGTTAGCTAACAGCTGAGGAAATGGCAATTCTTCTTCATCATTTAACGTAGAAAATAAATCGGTACTCTGATTAATAGACCAATCAAGCAAGGACTGTATTTCATCTAAGACATCTTTCGTCTTTTCTACGAGGCAAGCGCCATGACGTATCAACTGGTTTCCACCGCAGGCATTGGGGGCATTGATTGACGCTGGCAGCGCAAATACTTCTCGACCTTGCTCAAGCGCGTAACGAGCTGTAATTAACGAGCCGCTCTTTTTCGCCGCCTCGACGACCAGTACACCAAGCGATAATCCACTAATAATACGATTACGACGCGGGAAGTTTTCTGGACGCGGCTTGGCATTAGGCCGAAACTCAGACACCAAGGCCCCATGTTCAATAACACGTTGCGCTAAACCACGATGACGTGCCGGATAAATATTTTCTAAGCCAGATCCTAGCACCGCAATCGTCTTACCACCCGCTTGCAACGCACCATCATGCGCATGACCATCAATGCCTAAAGCGAGACCACTGGTGACAATAAAATCGTGCTGAACAAACTCTGCAGCAAACTGACGTGCATGCTGTAATCCATCAATACTCGCATTTCGACTGCCAACCATCGCGATTTGTGGCTGAGAGAGACAAGTAGGGTTTCCTTGAACAAAAAGTAGAGGTGGCGGTGCAACGATTTGTTTGAGTTGAGGTGGATAACGCGGGTCAGTCAGTGTCAGGATATGATGATTTGTAGAAGCCTCAAGCCAGCTTAAACAAGCATCGACTTCTTTATCTGTTGAAGCCCAAGCTTGAATTTGCTTAGTTGTTAACCCAAGTTGTTGTAGCTGTTCAGGAGAGAAGTTTACGATGTTACGTGGCGTGTCTCTTGCCAGTAGCTTATTCATTTTGACGCCGCCAATGCCTGGTAAACAACTCAGTTTTAACCAGGCAGCGAGATCATCGTTATTTCGTCGATTCATCGATGGTTAATTCGTCCGCCAACGGTGACACCACCGAAATATCTTGGTTAATGGGTTTAGTACTGTTAGTGATCAGTGCCAAGCTAAAGTACTCATAAGGACGAATGACCAGCAACTCACCAACTTTGCTTTGAGGCAAAGTAATTTTCTTATCAAGCACGCCAAACTCTTTCTTGAACTCATCGCCGTCTTTGTAAACTGGGTGCGCGTCTTCTTTTAAATCAAACACACTGCCTTGCTTCAGATTGTCTGACGTGCCTTTATCAATCACCACGACTTGGTTAGTTGAACTAAAGCGAATACCTTCGGTATTACCTAGCAACTTTGCCGAACTGCCTTGTGGCGACGGCAGCGGGTAGAACGTAGTCGTGAAGTCAGTATTCTCAACCGATTGATTTGGCAACGCGATATCGTTACGTAGAATTTCTTGCATCTGCGATGTAAGCTTCAAACCTGAATAATCACTCGAAGCTTCAACGAGCTCGCCTTTGGCAATCAAACGCAGCGCGGTAATCTCTTCGGACACATCGTCACGCGAAAAGGTAGCTACTGGTCGGTAAATAGCCCAACCTGTCGCGGTCTGATTACCATTGATATACAGCACATCTTCTGCAGTCAGATACTTACTGCCTTTGCTGCTACCCATCACTTTTGCTGCACTGTTCAACGCATCTTGATCCAGCAACCGATCCGATTTGAGGTACGGCATCACCAAACCTTCCGCGACCGTTGGTACCGCTTTCTTTTCCGTGATACGTGCTTTCGGGCTCAGCTTCTTAACCGGTTTTAGGCTCAATACGGGCTGACCGTTAATCCACACCAAAGACAGCTTGTCACCGGGATAAATTAAATGAGGGTTGTCGATTTCCGGGTTTACTTGCCATAAACGAGGCCACAACCACGGGCTATCCAAGTACATGGCCGAAATATCCCATAGCGTATCGCCCTTCACGACTACATATGTTTGTGGCGCATCATCTTTAACAGTCAGTGGGTTTGCATCCACATTTGCTACAGCGTTGAAAGAGAAAAGTAACGGCAACGTAACACTGGCAACGTTGCGGAAAATTCGATTCATGACCCTCGTCCTTGGTCTATTAAGCAGGAACCAGAATGGAAATTGGTGCAAGGATGCTGTCATTTAGGCTATAAAATGTCTAGAATTGAGCCAACAAGGTTTGTGCTGTTTCGGCACAGTTCAATATTTCGAGTGAATATGTCTGTATTACAAGTATTAACATTCCCGGATGATCGCCTGCGCACAGTCGCAAAGCCTGTTGAAGCGGTGACACCTGAGATTCAAAAAATCGTCGATGACATGATTGAAACCATGTACGACGAAGAAGGTATTGGCCTTGCTGCAACGCAGGTTGATATCCACAAACGTATCGTAGTGATTGATATTTCAGAAACTCGCGATGAGCCGATGGTGCTAATCAACCCTGAGATTCTGGAAAAGCGTGGCGAAGATGGCATCGAAGAAGGCTGTCTGTCGGTACCAGGTGCACGCGCACTTGTGCCTCGCGCTGCAGAAGTTACCGTTAAAGCACTGGATCGTGATGGCAAAGAGTTCACCTTTGAAGCCGACGACCTGCTAGCGATTTGTGTTCAACACGAGCTTGATCACCTACAAGGTAAGCTGTTCGTGGATTACCTATCGCCACTGAAACGCAAACGCATTCAGGACAAGCTAGCAAAAATCAAACGCTTTAACGAGAAGCAGCAAAACGCTTAATCTCGAACCATACCAATTAGAAGGAAGTCTACCTTGAGTCAGTCTTTACGAATTGTCTTTGCAGGTACTCCGGATTTCGCCGCCCGTCACTTGGCGGCGTTGTTGTCTTCGGAGCATGAAGTCATCGCGGTTTACACAAACCCAGATCGTCCAGCGGGTCGTGGCAAAAAAATGGCTGCGCCACCGGTAAAACAACTGGCGCTAGAACACAATATCCCGGTTTACCAACCTGAAAGCTTTAAGTCCGACGAAGCCAAACAAGAACTTGCCGATCTGAACGCCGACCTCATGGTTGTCGTGGCGTACGGTATGCTGCTGCCACAAGCGGTTCTTGATACCCCTAAACTGGGTTGTATCAACGTACATGGTTCTATCCTACCTCGTTGGCGTGGTGCGGCTCCAATCCAACGCTCTATTTGGGCGGGCGATGCAGAAACTGGCGTGACCATCATGCAGATGGACATCGGTCTCGACACTGGTGATATGCTGAAGATTGCAACTCTGCCAATCGAAGCGACAGATACCAGCGCTTCAATGTACGAAAAATTGGCTGAGCTTGGCCCAGAAGCCCTGATTGACTGCCTAGCAGACATTGCTGCGGGTAAAGCAGTGCCAGTGAAGCAAGACGATGAGCTCGCGAACTACGCGAAAAAGCTCAGCAAAGAAGAAGCACGCATCAACTGGAACGACGATGCGGCGCACATTGAGCGCTGCGTTCGTGCATTTAACCCATGGCCAATGAGCCACTTTGAGGCGGCAGAAAACAGCATCAAAGTATGGCAAAGCCGTGTGGCAGAGCAAACCAGTGACAAGCCAGCCGGCACCATCGTACAAGCAGATAAAACCGGTATTTATGTTGCGACAGGCAACGGCGTACTGGTGCTAGAGCAACTGCAAGTTCCTGGCAAAAAAGCCATGTCAGTTCAGGATATTCTGAATTCGCGTGCGGCTTGGTTTGAAGTTGGCACTCTGCTGGTTTAAGCCATACTAGGGGTTATTATCCCCAATTATACGAACTTTTAGAGGGCAGAGATGCCCTCCTTTACTTTAAGGTACTCATCATGAATGTTCGCGCTGCGGCTGCTAACGTCCTGTATCTTGTCGTCGACAAGGGCCACTCACTTTCAAGCGCTCTTCCAGCGGCTCAACAAACGGTACGACCTCGTGACCACGCTCTGTTACAAGAGATCTGTTACGGTGCGCTACGTTACCTACCTCGCCTAGAAATGATCGCAAACCAATTGATGGATAAGCCGCTAAAAGGCAAACAACGTGTATTCCATCACCTAATTCTGGTTGGTATTTACCAACTGAGCTTCATGCGCATTCCTGCGCACGCAGCTGTCGGTGAAACGGTTGAAGGCACTAAAGAGCTGAAAGGTCCTCGTCTGCGTGGTTTGATTAACGCTGTATTGCGTAACTACCAGCGCAACCAAGAAGAACTCGACCAAATGGCCGTCAGCAACAACGCTGGCAAGTACGGTCACCCAAGCTGGTTACTAAAACTGCTGCAAGAGGCCTACCCACAGCAATGGGAAAGCATAGTTGAAGCGAACAACCAAAAAGCACCAATGTGGCTCCGTGTAAATCACCAACACCACACTCGAAATGAATACCTTGCGCTGCTCAAAAATGAAAACATTGATAGCACGCCACACACAGAAGCAATGGACGCCATAAAATTGGCCGCGCCATGTGACGTGATGAAGCTACCTGGTTTTGAAAAAGGTTGGGTTTCGGTCCAAGATGCGGCGGCGCAGCTCTCGATCAACTACCTAAAACCACAAGACGGCGAACTGATTTTAGATTGCTGTGCAGCGCCAGGTGGCAAGACGGCGCACATTCTAGAGCGCACGTCAGGCAGTGAAGTGGTCGCGATTGACTGCGACGACACACGCTTGAAACGTGTGCATGAAAACCTGAAGCGTCTCAACCTTCAGGCAAAAGTGGTTTGCGGTGATGCGCGTAATCCACAAGAATGGTGGCAAGGCGAGCAATTTGATCGCATTTTGCTGGATGCCCCATGTTCTGCGACTGGCGTGATTCGTCGTCACCCAGACATCAAATGGCTACGTCGTGCAGACGACATCGCCGCATTAGCAGAGCTGCAAAGTGAAATTTTTGATGCCATGTGGACGCAACTGAAGCCCGGCGGCACAATGGTTTACGCGACTTGTTCAATCACACCGCAAGAAAACGTGGAGCAAGTAAAAGCGTTTTTAGCACGTACCGCGGATGCGCAACTGCTGGATTCTGATCCCGACCAGCCTGGTCGTCAAATTCTACCAGGCGAAGAAGATATGGATGGTTTCTACTACGCAGTGCTAACTAAAACACACGCGTAACAGCATGCTAAATAGGGCGATTGAAGCGATTTCAATCGCCTTTTTCAGATACGAGAAAAGAGTATGAAGATCATTATTCTTGGTGCAGGTCAGGTTGGCGGCACACTGGCAGAAAACCTAGTGGGTGAAAACAACGACATCACCATCGTCGACAATAATGCCGACCGACTGCGTGAATTGCAGGACAAATACGACCTACGTGTGGTCAATGGCCATGCGAGCCATCCAGACGTGCTACACGAAGCTGGCGCGCAAGACGCCGATATGCTCGTCGCAGTAACCAACACTGATGAAACCAACATGGCCGCCTGTCAGGTCGCGTTCACTCTATTCAATACCCCAAACCGCGTTGCGCGTATTCGCTCTCCAGAATACTTGGCAGAAAAAGAAGCCCTGTTTAAATCTGGCGCCATTCCTGTTGATCACCTTATCGCACCAGAAGAACTCGTCACGAGCTACATCGAACGTCTGATCCAATACCCAGGCGCGCTGCAAGTGGTGAGCTTTGCTGAACAGAAAGTCAGCCTAGTGGCGGTGAAAGCCTACTATGGTGGCCCGCTGGTGGGTAATGCGTTGTCTGCTTTGCGTGAGCACATGCCGCACATTGATACCCGTGTGGCGGCGATTTTCCGTCAAGGCCGTCCGATTCGCCCACAAGGTACCACCATCATTGAAGCCGACGATGAAGTGTTCTTCGTCGCCGCAAGCAACCACATTCGCTCAGTGATGAGTGAGCTTCAGCGCCTAGAAAAACCGTACCGCCGCATCATGATTGTTGGCGGGGGTAACATCGGCGCAAGCTTGGCAAAACGCCTAGAGCAAACTTACAGCGTGAAGCTGATTGAGCGTAACTACCAGCGTGCAGAAAAGCTCTCTGAGCAACTAGAAAACACCATCGTGTTCTGCGGTGATGCGGCAGACCAAGAGCTTCTCTCGGAAGAGAACATCGACCAAGTCGACGTCTTCATCGCGCTGACCAACGAAGATGAAACCAACATCATGTCTGCAATGTTGGCAAAACGCATGGGCGCTAAAAAAGTGATGGTGCTGATCCAACGTGGCGCTTATGTAGACCTGGTACAAGGCGGCGTAATTGATGTAGCAATCTCACCTCAGCAAGCCACTATTTCAGCCTTGCTAACGCACGTTCGTCGCGCTGATATCGTAAACGTGTCCTCACTTCGCCGCGGCGCTGCGGAAGCGATTGAAGCCGTCGCTCACGGTGATGAAAGTACATCTAAAGTGGTTGGACGTGCGATTGGAGATATAAAGCTTCCACCTGGGACCACCATTGGTGCTATCGTTCGTGGCGAAGAAGTTCTTATTGCCCACGACCGTACGGTCATCGAACAGGATGACCATGTGGTGATGTTCCTGGTCAACAAAAAATACGTATCAGACGTCGAAGCGCTATTCCAGCCGAGTCCATTCTTCCTCTAGGATTTTCCTATGGTCAACTTACGTCCCGTACTGTTTGTTATCGGGCTAGTTTTATCCAAACTGGCCCTGTTTATGTACGTGCCGACTTTGGTCGCTTTCTTTACCGGTACGGGGGGATTCCTCGATTTCGCCCAAGCCGTTGTGATCACGCACCTTGCCGCCTTCATCTGCCTAACGATAGGTCGAACCGCCAAGTTCAAACTCAGCGTACGCGATATGTTCCTCATCACCAGTTTGGTTTGGACCATCGCGAGTGCGTTTGCCGCCTTGCCATTTGTGTTTATCAACCACATCAGCTTCACCGACGCCTACTTCGAAACGATGTCGGGTATCACCACGACGGGCTCAACGGTGCTCAGTGGCCTAGACAACATGGCGCCGAGCATCTTGCTGTGGCGCTCTATTTTACAATGGCTTGGTGGCATTGGTTTTATCGTGATGGCGGTAGCAGTGTTACCTATGCTGAATGTCGGTGGTATGAAGCTATTCCAAACCGAATCATCAGATTGGTCGGATAAAAGTAGTCCAAGAGCGAAAACGGTCGCCAAAAACATCGTAGCGGTATATTTAATGCTAACGGGCCTATGTATTTTGGGCTACTTGATCACCGGCATGAACCTGTTCGAAGCAATCAACCATGCCTTTACTACGCTATCGACGGGTGGATACTCTACATCTGATGGGTCAATGAACCACTTCTCTAATGGCGCACATTGGGTGGCCACTACCTTTATGTTCTTAGGTGGTTTGCCGTTTTTGCTCTTTATCGCCGCGTTACGTAAACGCCGTATTGATGTGTTGGTTAACGACGCTCAAGTTAGAGGATTTGCGTACCTGTTCGTATTCTCAAGCTTAGTGATTTCAGCTTGGTTAGTGATTCGAGATGGGTACACCATTTTGGATGCCCTGCGAGTGTCGATGTTTAATATTGTCTCTGTCGTCACCACAACTGGCTTTGGCTTAGAAGACTTCACCGCATGGGGCGCATTACCCACCACTCTTTTCGCATTCTTAATGATGGCGGGGGCATGCTCAGGATCAACGTCTGGCGGGATCAAAATCTTCCGCTTCCAAATTGCGATGACGCTGCTAAACAAACAAATGATGAAGTTGATTCACCCTTCAGGGGTGTTTGTACAGCGTTATAACCAGCGACCGGTGAATGATGATATTGTTCGCTCAGTGGTGGCATTTGGCTTGATGTTTTTTATCACCATTATCTTTATCGCAGGTTGTTTAAGTGCTCTTGGCCTCGACCCTGTGACCAGTATTTCTGGCTCAATCACCGCCGTTGCCAATGTTGGCCCTGGTATGGGCAGTGTGATTGGCCCGACAGGCAACTTCGCGCCTCTGCCCGATACTGCCAAATGGCTCTTAAGCTTTGGGATGTTAATGGGCCGCTTGGAAATTCTGACTATTCTTGTACTGTTCTTTCCTGCGTTTTGGCGCCGCTAAGCAGACTCTAATTAAAAGGTATAACAATGAAAACATGGATTACTCTGGCGACCCTACTTGCCGCCTCATCCACATACGCCGCCGAGGTCATCACTTTAGCCGATGGTCGAGAAGTGAAGTTGAACGATGACTTTACCTGGGAATACGTCATGAAAAAACCGGCGCAGCAAGCGACGGAGACACAAACAACAGCAAGCGTAGTTGAAACAATCGCAGCTCCTGCGATTGCGACAATCCCAGTGATAACGAAAACCGTTGGCACGACCGTGGTGGTAAACGCCAAAAAGCCAACCATGCAGCTATCAGATTCAGGTGTGGATGTATTGATTGGTTCAGCAAGCTATCAAAGCGGTGAGCTTATTTTGCCTACATCAATCACTAACCAAAGCTCTCAATCTGTCATTCAAGTGGAAGTTGAGGTGCAAGTGTTTGATATGTCTGGTCAGCAACTGGCAAAAGAAAACGTGACTGTTTGGCAATCCATCAAGCGCATGGCGGATACCTACCTGAGACCTCAGCAAGCGGAGCAAGGTAAGAGCATAAAACTGGCTGTACCGCAATCACAGCAATACCAGTTTTCTGCCAAAGTGCTAGAGGTAAAAACTCGCTAATACGTGTTTAATATTCTTTGTTGAGCCTATCGGCTAGATAGGCTCAACAAAGTAATAAATAGCAAAGAAATGGCACACGCAGCCAGCCAAAACAAAGCCGTGCCAAATCGCATGGTTAAAGGGAATGCGCTTCGCAACGTAGAAAATCACGCCCAGTGAATACACAATTCCACCAGCGGCAAGCAGTGTAAGTCCGCCGACATCCAAGTTGATCGCCAACTGATAAATCACAATCAACGATAACCATCCCATCACCAAATACGTCATCAAAGAAAGCTTTTTAAATCGATAGACGAACGCAACTTTCATGATGATGCCGATCAACGCAATGCTCCAAATAACGATCATCAACCCAAATGCTAGAGGTGTTCTTAAGCTGACTAACAAGAAAGGGGTATAGCTGCCTGCTATCAAAAGATAAATAGCACAGTGGTCGAAGGTTTTTAGCCAACGTTTCGCTTTGGGATGAGGGATCGCATGATAGAGCGTCGAGGCCAAAAATAGCACGATAATACTCGCACCATAAATCGCCATACTGGTAAGCGTTAAAGTGTCAGCTTGATGGTCTATGGCTTTAACTAACAGCAGTATCAAGCCAACAATACCAAAAATCATCCCT
This sequence comes from Vibrio sp. Vb1755, assembly GCF_033338635.1. Lineage (NCBI taxonomy): Bacteria > Pseudomonadati > Pseudomonadota > Gammaproteobacteria > Vibrionales > Vibrionaceae > Vibrio > Vibrio sp. Vb1755. The sequence goes on from NZ_JAWOTA010000017.1 coordinate 15,775, forward strand.
ATACCGTGGGTGATGGTATTGGCCAGTTCTTCACGTTGACTGTATTGAGGTTTCTGCAGCTCGGACATCAATGCGCCTATACTAGAGTTTGAAATTTGCTCTAGTATGGCACATTAGGCTTACACGTGTAAGCTTAAATTAAGACTCATGAACGGCAGTAGTTTGATCGAGATAATTGAGTACCAGTTCGCCAACTTGATCTGGCTTAGTCGTGGCAGGGATGGTCAGCTCTCGCTTGAGTTTGCCACTACCCAGTAAGCTCGCGAGCATGCCACCTTGCCCCTTGCGTGTGCGGTCAACTTCAAACCACAACTTGAGCTCTTGCTCACTGCGGTGGGCAACAAATTCTAATTCGCGCCACACGCCGTGGTAAGGTCCGTCGGTTGGCACCAGTTCAAACTCTTGCACAAATGGTAGATCGAATCCTTTCACTTCCTCGCATTCCACCTGGCGAATTCGTAAACCTTGCGCTTCAAATGCAGATAGTACCGCATCCATCAGTGGATCAGGTCGGACGGTGAGGATGTCTTTATCAGTCGGATCCAAAGCAGCAGCAACGTCTAAGCCAGTTTCTAACCATACTTTGGCATCACCAATGGTGACAGGCGTGTTCCAAGGCACATCGAGCTTAACATCGAAGGTACGCTCTTCGCCGGAATGGATGGTAAATGCGTAAGGGAGACTCCACTTAGCAAGCACATGAGTTTGAGGTACTCGGCGCATGCTGTGTCCTTCTCGCGCACCACGGTCATCAGGGGCTTCTGCGATGTAGCGGCAACAGAGTTTTAAATCAATGTTGTCGATCGCTTGTTCAGTCGCACCACCATATACATGGATCGACACATCCACACTTTGACCTGGGTATAGCACGTCTTGGTTTAAGATTGAGTCGACCTTCGCGCTCCCAATCCCAAAACTGGCAAGTGTCTTCTTCAAAAATGACATAGGCACCTCCTTCATCGAGATCTCATACTACTACTGCTGATCGTGGGATCAAACAAAAATTGCCTCGAACATCGCGACAAAATGACAAAATCTAAACAATTCAATTGCTCAACTATCGACCAATTATTACAAGGATGCTAATCTTACACTTGATATGCATGCATATCGGTATTCCTGACTCATTAACTGGATTGGCGAGAGCCAGAAGAGTGATTCTTCAATCTTGTTGGAGCCTAGCTCATAATGATTCAGGCCATTACATCGGCAATGGATATGCCTGACAGTTAGGTAAATTAATGCGCCCAACAACAGTCAGGTTCGCACACACTAATACTAGTGCAATGCGCCGCCGCAGTGGCTTTACTACTGCACCAAAGGCAAAGCAAGTTGCGCCAGCAATGACATTGGTTGAGAAGACAGCAATGATGTCGAGTGTTCCGGCCAAAGTTATCAAAGCAGCTTAATCAAAAGCGCGGCGCCAGCTGCGCTTTTTTCTTTGCGCGCTATTCATAAAACTTCAAAGACATAAAACAAACTACAGAGAAAGAGATAGTTTTTCCTATTTGGTCTTCGCAAAGCAATTTGGTACCTTTACTGCTAATTACACCTATAAATTCTGTGGAGAAAGAAATGAAGTGTCATCGCATTGAAGAGCTGCTTGAGCTACTAGAGCCTGAATGGCATAAAGATCAAGAGCTGAACCTCTTGCAGTTCATCGTTAAGCTGGCAAAAGAAGCAGGCTATAAAGGAAAGCTAGAAGATCTGACCGACGATGTACTGATCTACCACCTTAAAATGCGTAATAGCAGCAAAGATGAAATGATCCCTGGACTCAAAAAAGACCAAGAGGACGATTTTAAAACGGCGATCCTACGCGCTCGTGGCATCATCAAATAACCAGCTCAACAGCCAGTATTCTTTAAGCGACTCTCTCTGTGAGTCGCTTTTTTATAACCAAAGTTTTTAGTCCCACAATTGGTTATAACTGTTCAGCCAATTATCAGGTTAACTGTACTGATTTTTGTTGTTAAACATTGACTGCGTTAAAGAAACGGAATTGTTATTGATTGTATAATCGCCGTTCATCAGTATTTACTAAAATAATTATGTTCGGTCATCTTTATGACGGAACGAGCAGCAATGTCATCGAGCGACATCAATAGAAATGACGCCGTACATTATAAAAGCCTAAGAAGGATGAGTGCATGAGTCAGGACAAGATCGATATCAAAGATGTGACTCCTAAAACCTATAATCCCAAAACCCATAAAGGAAACGGGGATCGGTTCAACCCAAGTAATCGCATCTATGTACGCGAAAGCAAAGGGACTTACCAGAAACTGCGTCGTTACGGTGGTTGGTTCTTACTGCTTCTCTTCGCTTTGATACCGTGGATCCCTTACGGTGAACGTCAAGCGATCTTGCTTGATATTGGCAACCAGCAGTTCAACTTTTTCGGTACCACCCTGTACCCACAAGATCTTACCCTACTCGCCTTGCTGTTTGTGATCGCGGCGTTTGGGTTGTTCTTTATTACCACCTTCTTAGGTCGGGTTTGGTGTGGCTATCTCTGCCCACAAACCGTCTGGACCTTCATGTATATCTGGTTTGAAGAGAAGCTCGAAGGTAGTGCCAATAAACGCCGTAAACAAGACTCCAATAAGCTGACGGCGAATTTAGCGATGCGTAAAGCCGTCAAACATATAGCTTGGTTTGCCATTGCACTCGCCACTGGTTTTACTTTTGTTGGCTACTTCGTACCAATGAAGCAATTGGTTATCGACTTTTTCACCTTTAACGCCAACTTCTGGCCCGTCTTTTGGGTAATGTTCTTTGCCATTTGTACTTATGGTAATGCTGGTTGGATGCGTTCCATCATGTGTATTCACATGTGTCCTTACGCGCGCTTCCAATCTGCCATGTTTGATAAAGACACCTTCATCGTTGGCTACGATGCAAAACGTGGGGAAAAACGTGGCCCACGTCCGCGTAAAGCCGATCCAAAGCAGCTTGGTTTGGGTGATTGTATTGATTGTGATTTGTGTGTGCAGGTGTGCCCAACAGGTATCGATATTCGTGACGGCTTGCAGTATGAATGTATCAACTGTGGCGCCTGTATTGATGCGTGTGACAACACCATGGATCGCATGGGCTACGAGAAAGGCCTAATTAGTTACACCACCGAACATCGCTTATCGGGTAAGAGTACCAAAGTCATGCGTCCGAAGCTGCTAGGCTATGGTGCCGTACTACTCGTCATGGTCGGTCTTTTCTTTGCCCAAATTGCAGCGGTAGACCCAGCCGGCATGAGTGTTATTCGCGACCGTAACCAACTGTTCCGCGTTAATAGCTCGGGAGAAGTAGAAAACACCTACACCCTCAAAGTGATCAACAAAACTCAGCAAGTGCAAGAGTACTCGTTGGATGTTGAAGGGCTATCCGATGTAAGCTGGTATGGTAAGCAGACAATTCAGGTCCAGCCAGGTGAGGTATTAAACCTGCCAATGAGTCTTGGTGCCGATCCTGACAAGCTAAACTCTGCGATTACGACAATTCAGTTTATACTCACCGATAAGAGCAACGAATTCACCATTGAAGTGGAAAGCCGATTTATCAAGAAGCTATAACTTCGATGACTAATGGAAAAAGGCTCAGTAATGAGCCTTTTTGTTTATATGTCCCAAAGTATGTTTAACTTTGACGCCCTTACCCCAGACTTTATGTGGTACGCGTTAGAAAGCATCGGCGTTCGCGCAGAATCAGGCTTTGTTCCCCTCAATAGCTACGAAAACCGTGTTTATCAATTTACTGACGAAGAGCGTCGTCGTTATGTCGTCAAGTTTTACCGTCCTGAACGTTGGAGCAATGAACAGATCCAAGAGGAGCACGACTTTACTTTAGAGCTGATTGGCAATGAGATCCCCGTCGCACCACCTGTGCGCATCAACGGTGAAACCCTGCATCACTATCAAGGCTATGCTTTTGCGCTGTTTGATAGCGTGGGTGGTCGCCAATACGAGGTTGACAATTTAGATCAGCTCGAAGGTGTAGGGCGTTTCCTTGGCCGAATCCATAAAGTCGGCAGCCGCCAAGCCTTCCAACATCGCCCTACGATCGGCTTACAAGAATACCTGTATCAACCAAGAGAGATTCTGCAAAACGCCAATATGATTCCAATGCACTTGGAGAACAGCTTCTTCAATGACTTGGATATGCTGATCAAATCAATTGAAAGCCACTGGCAAGAAGGCTTCAATATGATTCGTTTGCATGGCGATTGCCACCCAGGCAATATTTTGTGGCGAGATGGCCCTATGTTTGTTGATTTGGATGACGCTCGTAACGGCCCTGCAGTACAAGACTTATGGATGCTACTGAACGGTGAACGCCAAGACAAACTGATGCAGTTGGATATTGTTTTAGAGGCTTACCAAGAGTTTTGCGATTTTAATCCTGCAGAATTGAAACTAATCGAGCCACTTCGCGGTCTACGAATGGTGCACTATATGGCATGGCTAGCAAAACGTTGGCATGACCCTGCATTTCCTCTCGCTTTTCCATGGTTTAATGAGCCAAAATACTGGGAAGGTCAGGTCCTTGCATTTAAAGAGCAGATCGCCGCTTTAGAAGAAGCACCGCTGTCTTTAATGCCTCAATGGTAAGTCAGGCCAAAAATTCAAAAATGGAGATATTTCGATGAAAAAACTGTTCGCACTGTTTTCTATGCTGATGTTAAGCCTGTCGGCACATGCAGCGCAATTCAAAGAAGGTGAACATTACAAAGTATTGGATCTTGAGGCATCAAAAAAACCTCTTGTGACGGAGTTTTTCTCTTTCTACTGCCCGCACTGTAATAGCTTTGAACCGGTTATCCAGCAACTGAAAAAGCAGTTGCCAGAAGGTACTAAGCTATTAAAAAACCACGTTTCTTTCATGGGTGGCAACATGGGCCCATCAATGAGCAAAGCCTACGCAACGATGGTTGCATTAAAAGTGGAAGACAAAATGGTGCCAGTGATGTTTAACCGCATCCACAATCTAAAGAAGGCGCCACGTAATGATGAAGAACTTCGTCAAATCTTCCTTGATGAAGGTGTAGACGCGAAAAAATTCGATTCTGCATTCAAAGGCTTCGCGGTTGATTCAATGGTTCGCCGTATGGACAAGCAATTTGAAAACAGCGGTCTAACCGGCGTTCCTGCGGTTATCGTTAACAACAAATACCTAGTTCAAGCACAAAGCATCAAAACGATGGATGAGTACTTCTCTCTGGTGAACTACTTGCTGACACTAAAATAAGCACATCGATATCAATCAAAAGGGGAACACGTCGCTCCCCTTTTGTTTATTTGTAAATCTCTTGTAGCAACCGATCTTTTTCTTGCCACACATCCCCCAACCATTGCTGAAATTGTCGCTTATAGGGCTTATCGTTGAAGTAATCACCAAGCACTCTTTCATCAACGGGTAACACATTTACACGCACAACCACCTTGCTCATGCGGCCCATCAATAAATCCTTGAACGGTTTATGCGTATTTTCTGGGTACGCCAACGTAACGTCGATAATGCTCTCGAACTGCTCCCCCATCGCCGCTAACGTGTACGCAATCCCGCCCGACTTTGGTTGCAGCAAATATTGATAGTTTGCTTTACTCTTACGCTGCTTTTCTTCGGTAAATCGGGTTCCTTCGACATAGTTAACCACTGTGGTTGGAGTGTGTTTGAATTTAGCGCACGAGCGACGTGTCGTCTCTAAATCTTGACCTCGCTTATGAGGATTGCGGATCAGATACTCTCGCGAATAGCGACGCATAAATGGCATATCGAGCGCCCAACACGCCATCCCGATGAAAGGCACATACAGCAGTTGTTGCTTGAGGAAAAACTTCGGCATGGGAATACGGTCTTTAAACACGCAGCAAAGCACAACAATATCTGTCCAACTGAGATGATTACTGATCAGCAGATACCACCCGTCTTTTTTAAGCGCTTCACCGCCCTGAACATCCCACTCAACACGGTTAGATACCGCCAGAATGCACGCATTAACGGTAGCCCATAACCACATCACCTTATTGGCACAAGCGGTCGCTATCGCTTTTAGCTTTACGCCAGGAAGCAATATTTTAAATACAGCGATAACACAAATTGCGAGTGAACAAACCGCAGAATTGAGAATCACAAAAGAAGCGTTAAAAAAAAATAACAAATATGCCAACATGATAGTCAAACAACAGTGATAATGTGTGAAGAATAAAACAGCGTGTAATTATACTGCGCCTTTGCCACATTGGAACATGCGTGGGAATGGTCAGATTTGTTACCGCAACCAATATGTGCACCACTCATTCGACAACAAGGAGATAACGAATGAAACCAAGGCTACTTCTCTTGCCTTTGGCCTTTGTCGTCAGTTCTGCTCAGGCTCAACTCGCTGAAACCGCAGGTTTTGGCGGTGAAATTTCGCTGAATGCCGGATTCATATCATCAGAATCCAATTTCAATACAGAAAATAGTAACACCATCGATTCTCTCGATAAGCGTGCCGATAGTGACAGTTCCGTTATCGCTGCACCGCTAGGGAGTGTGACATACACCTTTGGTAGCCGACTCAACCACCAAGTTTACGCCGGTACCACACGCTCAGATGTCGCGGTAGGTACACTCGCTTTTCAGTTGGGCTATCAACACGAGCTACAATCTGGCACCGTGCTCGATGTTTCCTATCTGCCGACGGTACTCAAAGGCGAAACTTGGCGCAACCCTTATCAAGTAGGAACCGCACGTAAAGAGACGGATGTTGACGGCAATGCGTATCGCTTTCAGATCAAAGGGTTGATTGATAAGAACTTCAACCTTGATCTTGCTTATGCTGATAAAGACATCGAGCAGGAGGAAGTGACAGACCGCTCACTTGCTCGCGATGCTAACCTTTACTATGTCAAAGGCGACTATCGCATTCCACTCAACCAAACATCTATGTTGCAACCCGCTTTCACCTACATCAATCAAGATGCCGACGGTAAGGCGGAGTCATTTGATTCGTACGGATTTGACATTAGCTGGTTTAAATTTATCAACCGTCATCGATTGGCCCTCACCGCGGGTTATGCATGGAAAGACTATCAAGCAGCTAGCCAAACTTTTGCTAAAACACGAAATGACGACACCATCAGCCTATTTGCGGCCTACGAATATCAAAACGTATTTGACTGGCAAGACTGGTCGTTCATTTCTTTAGCCGGCTATAGCCAAACTGACTCGAATATCACGTTTTATGAGGAGAAAGAGTACCTATTGTCGCTTGGTCTCAACTACACCTTCTAACGTCCTTCATCGCAACAAGGTGCTTACAACACTTGTTGCGATGACACTTTGCTGTCTATACCGCTTGCGCCGTAAGCTGTTTCAGCAAACGGTCCATCGCTCGATACCCAAGCGCCTCGGCCAAGTGCGTTCGTTCAATTTGCTCCGCCCCATCCAGATCGGCGATTGTTCGCGCCACTTTGATAATACGATGATATGCACGAATCGAGAGCCCTAAACGATGCAAAGCGGTTTCAAGAAACTCAGCATCACTCTTATGCAAGGGACAAAACGCCTCAATTTCTCGACTACCTAGCAGTGCATTGACCTTACCACTGCGGTTTAGCATATTGTTACGCGCATGGCTCACACGCGCTTTTACGATAGCAGTCGGCTCACCGCGATCACCACCTTCTGCTAATGTCCCTTTGGGCAAAGCTGGGATTTCTAAAGACATATCAAAGCGATCTAACAGTGGTCCAGATAATCGACCAAGGTAGCGCAAAATAGCTTGTGGATTGGTGCGCGCTTGATTGCCTTCGTAATATCCTGTCGGGCTTGGATTCAAGGCTCCGACTAATTGGAAACGAGCCGGAAAGCGTGTTTTACCTTGCGCTCGAGAGATAATGATCTCTCCAGATTCGAGCGGTTCGCGTAACGAGTCCAGAACTTTACGATCAAATTCGGGCATTTTCCTAATATCAAGTTTGAGTAATAAATGTTGTCAATTTGAGGCTTTGAGTGTTGTCCGAGTTAGTGGAACGCATCGCTTCAGATGCTAGCGGAACGGTAGGTCATTTTTTTCTATTTAGTCGAGAAAGTAGCTATGTTATCCGTTCAATCTGACGTCTTCATCTAGCCCCTCCTCATGAATGAATATTCACTTAGTCGTTAGGTGCAACTACTGATTTAGTCACAAAGTTCAGATAGAGAGCAAAACTACCAGCTAAAACAGTTATGTCCCTAAGTGTGTTCGAACTCATGGTTGCAACATTTGCGAAAGTTCTCTTTTGACTCAATCTATCTAATACACTTAATATGCAACTATTCATTGTTTGAAGTCGGTAAACTCGCTTCTAAACACCTTACTATTTTGGCTAGTCTACAGATTTTACTACTCTTGGCACTATTTAACCTAAATGCTAAAGAAGTTATAGCTATTCCCGTAGTAGGGGGCTCTATGGAGCGTTTAGATACTCTTTCTATTCTGTTGGTTGTTGCTGGTATATTTGGCTCTATGGAAGTTCATGTCGTGTTTGTTTTGCCAAATGAAGCTTGTTTTAAACTTCAGCAATATTTCATGTGAGAATTCAGATCTAGGAGCGGTCTATCACTATGTATATCCCAGCGCTCTAAATTATCTCATTTTTCATCACGATATGGACTCGGGAAAGCCCTTACGAATTGATATGTTGATGGCTCTATTACTAGTGATTACGTTTATAGCATTTCCTTTTATTAGCACTGTTTACCTGAGCGGTTCTTGGGTGCTTGAAATGTTTGAGCACGGCATTGAAGTTTCGAATGTACTCTTTTTAGCTATTTCATTCTTTAGCGTTGCGATTGTTTCTTGGATTCTAGAGCACGTTCGCTGGTTCAAAAGCGAGATGCCGAAACAAGAACAATAAAAAGGCTTCCAGTAGGAAGCCTTATTATTAATTAGTTGAGCCAAACTTATGAACTTTACCTGTTGCTAGGTCAGTAATGATAGGTTCGTCGGTGAACATGCCTTTCTCCCAAAACCCTAGAAGCGCCTCCATGTCGTTTATAGCGTAGTCTTGAATATTGCGAGAGTTCATCCAATAGAAAGTTGGTTGATACAAAAGAACTCCTTTATTCTCTGAGGTCATCTGAATGTCGTAAACGGGAAATACATCAGGTAGAACTGTTGTAACAACTATAAATGACTCAGAGGTTGGCAGTAATGGATTTTGGGTTTTAATTGATGAATGTTCGTAAAGGTAAGGAACCGGATTTGTTATAGCAAAACATTCGAAATATTCAGATGCATAAACCCCTTGATCCTTGATCTCACTGAAAATATCAGGGTTTTGGCAAAGTTGTACTTTTTCCATGTTGTCACCCATTGGAACCATTGCAGTTCTAGGGAACATTCTCGACCATTGCACTTCAACTCCAGAGCGAACCTTTTGAGTTTTGAATCCTCCTTTTTGATAAACTTTTCTGGCTACCTCAAGTTGCTTTGATTGGTAATGTTCAATGATATTTCCAATTTCATTAGCATCGTTGGTGTCATTGACAGCGATTACTGAGATTAGTGTGTTAGTTCGGTACTTATCATCAATACTTGATTTTGTTGCCTCGAGACCAATAAATCTAGTTGCTAACTGAAATGGATTAATAGAGCCAGCTAAAGCTGCGCCTACAGCAACACCTTGAGTAGCTGCTAAAAATTTGTTGTGATTTTGATTAGTAAAGCTATCAATATTGTTAGCGTTCGCTATAGCTCGGCGAGAATGTAAATGCATAACTTGCATAGCTTCGCTATGGTTCGTTTCAGACAGATCATAGCCAGTAAATGATTGTTTGTAGTCTTGAGCAGTCACTGCCGGTTCATTTGGTGTCATTGAGCAACCAGCCAAAATTGCTAGTAGTGAAAATGCGATAGATTTTTTTAAAAATGTCATTGGATTTACTATCCTGTGAGAATTACGTGCAGGGAAAGAATAAATCACAATTATATCATGTGGTTAGCTTTTAGTCTGGTAGAATAATGTAGGATTCTATCGAAATAATATTTTCTATTTTCTTTTTGGAATATTCCTACAATAGAAGTCGTATTGTATTGAATTATAATGACCTTTAAGTTGTTGGATGTATGATTGTTCCAAGTAATAAGATTAGGCTACTGAAGTAAATTAAGGTTCGATTTTATGACATGTAAATATTGTGGTTTACCAACATTACCAGGATGGGATAGTAAGCCGATGGACATTTGTAACGTATGTTCAGACAAAAAAGCTCAGCACTGGCAAGAGGAAACTCAAGGTAGTCAAAATCCAAAAGGTGCTGATGGAACGGAGTATTTTACTCATGTTTGTAAATCTTGTTTTTCTCCTACATTTGAAAATAAAAGCTCCTTTTTTGGATTCGCCACGATAGCAACATACTGTAAAAAGTGCGATCGAAAGGCTCTGATACCTATTGATACTCCCAAAGGCAAAGAGATCATGAAAAGAAATGGGTATGTTGAAAGTTAAGCTGAAACGGTACTTTTACGATTAGGTGCATACTGATGGTGGGTAATTGCTAGTTCAATCGGAGTTAGTCGAAATCTTAAAACTTTAAATGAGCTTTCAAATTGGGGGGGCCTATTGACATTTGAACGATAGTATTCGCTTCTATAATGTGGCGTGATCTACCCCCTCAATATCTAGCATTCATTAACCTCATTCTTCCATATCTGTAGTTATTAACAAACTGCTAATTTAGTAAAGTCGACAGCAAACTTGAGGGGAGATACAACTTAACTAGCATGCACATTCTTTCTCTAACCTCCAAATCGAGTGTTCGCAAAGGTATAGAACTCTATCAAAGTGCAGCGGAATCAGGACATGTTAATTCTCAAGTCGAGTTAGGCAACATCTATTACGAAGATATTTACCGCAGGCCCAACCTAAAGAAAGCCAAACACTGGTTTGAACTCGCTGCGAGCGCTAGTAATCCAGAGGCTCAATTAAACCTAGCTCTTATCTTGCTCGACAAACCTGACTGCTATCAACGGATCTTCGACTTGCTCTCAAAATCCTCAGAACAAGGTAACGCTAAAGCGAAATTCTGGCTAGCCCTCATGCATCACGATGGGCTAGCAGTTGAGCCGAGCATAGAGCAATATTTCAAATTACTTAAAGAGTCGGCCAAACAAGGGGACGTTCGTGCGCAAATAGGCCTTGCTAAACATTACTCAAAGGGAGATGGGATCAGGAAGAACCTTAAAAGTTCATTCAACTGGTACCTAGCGGCCGCAGAGCAAGGTGACGCTGAAGCGCAATACGAAGTCTCTGATTGTTATAAATTTGGCTATGGTGTTGACGCTGACGAAAGCGAAAGATTTAAATGGCTATATAGTGCCGCAGAATTAGGTCACATTGATGCAATGTTTGATGCAGGTCTTACCATGCTTGAGACGGATAAAGATAAAGGCATTGAGTATATACGTTGCTCGGCAGAGAACCATAATGCCGAAGCGCAATACACGCTTTTTGAGTTTTATCGTGATGGTGAGTATGTTCAGAAGAACATCAAGAAAGCCAATTATTGGTTCAACAAATCCCAACACTAAAGGGTTAAAAAGTTCAGTTCGGGTCCTTAACGTTTAAGTTCTTCTTGTATCATTTGACTTATAATTTCATATGTCAGTAGCGTCGTTTCAGAAAGAAATAATGATATTGTTTTGCTCTAATATGACAACATGTTTCGGCGATGATAACAGGTGATAGTTGTCCTTAGGTAGGAGTTGCATGAATACTAAAACAAAGAATCCAACTGTCAATCCAGCATAAATAGTCGTAAGAACCACCAGTTACAGAAACAATTTCAGTATTTTCGTGTTTTTTAACGCTCACCTCACATAATGATTAATATATGAACGAATTCTCGTGACTCTCGTGATATACATCCATTTATATACAACTAGTTTAATTTGATGGTTGGTAATGTCAGTCACTTTTATAAAGCCTCCGAAGGCGCCTTGGCCAGTATTAGAAGAAGGCATACATACGTTAAGCATAAAAGAATTTAGCGATATTTTTGTCTTTAATCCTCATAGGCGTAAACAATTTGATGGTTTATTAGACGCAATAAAATCATTAAAACAAGCTGGTTGCACTAACCTATTTATAGATGGCAGTTACGTCACCCAAAAGCCCCTTCCCGGCGATTATGATGCCTGTTGGGACGTAAATAACGTTGATTTAGATAAGCTTGATTCGGTTTTCTTAACATTTGAAAATGGTAGAAAAGCTCAAAAAGATAAATATGAAGGTGAATTTTTCCCTGCCCAAGGTTTTGCAGATCATGCCCAGACCGTACAATACATACACTTTTTCCAACGTGAAAAGCACTCGGGCACTCAAAAAGGCATTGTTTTGCTAAAACTTGATGATGTAGTAGATAGTTAGGGCAAGTGACATGATACTTAATGACTTAGAATTACAATCTTCGCTAAAAGCTGCCTCAGAATTGCAAGAAGCATTAGATTCTTTCAAAGATGACGGTGACTGGTTGAATGCTATTCAAAAAGAATCAATGCGTCATCAACTTCAGGATCTGAACTATGACATAAAGCTCTACGGGGACCTTCAGCACGGCAATTTTAAAACCAAAAATCACTTAAAACTGGCTGAACTGCCGAATTACCTTATCTGTGCTCGAATTTCAAAGAACATCACGCAAGACCAAGTAGCCGCTTATTTAAATATTCAGCCAGAAGAATTTACAAAAATTGAAGCATCTCAATATGCTGGCGTTAACCTATCCAGAATTATCAACGTATCTCATTACCTCAACCTAGATATTAAGAAAATTGTAAACTCCGATGGTAAAACCGTTTTTGAAGAAAATGAAGATGATCTTATAGATTGGAGTGCATTGCCAATTAACGAAATGCAAAAACGAGGATGGATAGATAAAGGAACAAATACGCTAGAGTCCGCAAAGCAGTTCATTAAGGGTTCATTTGGATTTGGCCTGCAACCAGCCCTAAATAGAAAAACCTCGTTTACCGGAAAAACCTCAAAGAAAGCATCTCTACTTGCGTGGCAGGCTCAAGTTTTATCTTCTGCAAACAAAATCATTCGCTCCAAAGAAATACCTTCTTTTGAGTTAAATGACTCTTGGATTCCGGAACTCGTTCAATTGAGTAAGCATGAAAACGGCCCAGTATTAGCCATAGAACTACTTGAAAGAAAAGGAATTATTTGGATTTACGAACCCCATCTCGAAGGTACTTATTTAGATGGTGGCGCTATGCTTGCGGAAAATGGCACCCCGATCATAGGCATGACTCTTCGCCATGATCGTATAGATAATTTTTGGTTTGTTTTACTACATGAGCTAGGACATGTTTTTCTTCATCTATCAAATATTGGAAATGAGTTTGTTGATGAAAAAGTTGGAGAAGACCAAGACGGGGAAGATCTTGAGGATGAAGCAGATTTATTTGCACTGGATAGTTTAATTCCACCAGACCTATGGAAAACGGCAGTCTCAAGAGTTATGCCAACAAACACGGCTATTGAGGGTGATGCTAAAAAAATGGGAATTCATCCAGCGATCATTGCTGGCAGATGGCGTAAAGAAAAAGACAACTACCGAAAGTTTAGTGATTTGGTTGGATATGGAAAAGTTAGGGAGATGTTTTAATGGCAGTAGAGCTAGGTACCTATAAAAAATACTTACCTATTCTCAAATGGAGACAGGGAGAATATCAAGCATTACTCCGATTAGATAGCTCAATAAAAAGAAATCTTTACCCTTTATTTGTAATTCCCCCAGTAGAATACGATTTTGAAGAAGAGAAGCCTAAAAAAACTGCCGAAGAACATGTAGAGAAACTTGCAAAAAGATATAAAGAGAAGTGGGGAAAACTCCCTTCATTGATAGATATCGATAATACTCTCCACCTAGATAATGTTAGTGATGGTAGAACCATACCAGAGTTCATTTTTGATGAAATAGCTTCTGTTACAAAAAACTTTTCTCCAGTCACCCGATTAGATTATGACCATAGCTATGTAAATGCAGTGAAGAAATGCGTTAGCTCATACGCGACAGGGCTTGGAATAAGAGTCGCTTTAGATCAACTCGCCAACCCTAGTAATATAACGAAAATACAAACTCTAATGTCCTTTATAGGATGCATACCTGAACATACAGATCTGATAGTTGATTTTCAAAAAGGTAGCACATACGAACCAAATGAAGATGTCATCTTAATTGTATCAAGCCTTTTGAATAGCATTCCACAAATCAAAGAGTATCGATCAATATATATTGCAGGCACTTCCTTGGATCTAAACACAGTAAAAAAGCCGGGAGCAATACAAGATCGAAATGACTGGATATTCTATCAAGCATTGTATGCTTCACTGGGCAAGGCCTACACTAATCTTGGCTTTGGTGACTACACCATTGAAACACCTGAATTTAGCTCTTTTGATATGCGATTAATGAATCCCGCAGCTAAATTAGTATATTCATACGAAGATAAATGGGTAATTTATAAAGGTTCAGCATTTAGGGATGATACATCCCAAATGAAGGGGCTATGCAAGAAACTAGTAACTTCCAAAAACAATTATTTCTATGGAGCAAAATACTCCAAAGGGGATACTAAAATTTATGAATGTTCTCAAGGGGTTGGGAGTTATGGTAACCTTGGCACATGGAAAGAAGTAGCAGTTAGCCACCACCTTACACTAGTTGTTTATCAGAACGCCAGTTTGCTCGGGTTTCAAACATTACCTTAATATTCTTTACCAGATCGTCAAGGTTAACCTTACTAACCAAAGTCTTATAGAGCTCGGCTCTCGTCCCCCTTCGAGCTCTCAATGGAACTCCCAGTTTTTCTAATAACTCTTGAGTTTCCTGCTTCCATAGCAAATGAGCTACATGAAGCGCATCTACATTCGGATTTTTCTTGGCTTTTCTAACCGTAGAAAAATGTATGGCTCCTTTACTACCCTTTTGAGCTAGGACTATTCCAACCCAATCAGGGGCTAGCTCTAAGACTTCTGAGACATGATTTGGAGCAACTACTAATGTTAGCTTCTGAAGTGTTTTAATATATGTATCTAGCTGATCGTTAAACCGTAATAAATTGTCTTTTGAGCTTTTTATTTCATATCCGTGAATACACCCATTAACAACAGCAATATCAATCCTGTTTGAACCATGCATTAGCCCAAGCTCGTCAATAACTAAAGTTTGTGAATCAGAATGTTGCCTTTTAAGCTTCTTACGATGGAAAGCTTCTCGAATCTCCGAATCTTTTGTTGCAAACATAAATTTCTATCTCTATCGGGGTACGGGTATCTGAAACGCCGACCATTCTACAATAATTTTGGTATTGCTTCATTCTGATATCAGCGAACTTACCATCCGTATTTCTTCATTAAGTACTCTATATCGCTAGCATCAATGACATCTAACAAGGATAACAGATAAATCAATGTTTATTTCAGAGTTCAACCCATAAGTGTTCTGCACCAATGATACTGGACAATCGACGAAGTGAGTTGCCATACTTCAGTTAATTTATACGTTGCTAAATTGGCAAAAAAAGTAACTCAAAATTGTCCAATTCCTGTCACGGCGACCACCGTTATAAATGGTGGTCATTGTCGTTTTGGGATACTAAAACTTATCGATAGAGTAGAAATCGTCCTATCGTCGTAAATTGAAAATGTCCACCTTCGTTTCAGTGTTATCTGGCTGAAACATTTTCGCCCCAAACTAAGTTAGTAGGTTCAGTTTGAATGGTTTACTAATTTAGTTTTGCCATACCAAAACTTATGGCTCGGCGAAATCCGGGCGCTCGATAGACAAGCCGCTAGGGACTGTGACGACTGTCAACAAGCACAGTCTCGTTATCGAGGACAAAATCCGCCCATTGAGTATTCGAGAACAAGCGGCAGCGCAGACATTCGATGAATCGTATATTTGGCCAGATTCAGCTGTGGCAACCAAAATGATGATAGGCAATGCGGTCCCACCTCTCATGGCACAGAAGGTAACTGAAGCTGTTTTAAAGGCTATTTAAGAGGGAGTTTAAAGGGAATCAGAACTTACTATTCAACCTTGATGATATATAAAAACACTATAGAATTATCATTAACCTATTGATTTTTCTATTGCGTACTGATTGACCATGATATAGGAATATAAAATTAAGGATCAACAAAATGAACGCTGAAAGTGTAGTTTATGGAATAGTTCTTATCGGCCTGTTTGGTTTCGCTATGAAATGGGCTTTTACAGCTAAAACAAACGGCTTTGATGAACGCTTGAAAAGCCTGTTAGAAAATGATGCAAAACCTGAGGCACATAAAGCGCCCATGTCTAAAATCCACCGGGAAAGACTACGCAAGCAAACTCTGACGAATACTGCGAATTCGGGAAGCATCCACTACCGAATGAAGAACGATCCTCTCCGTACTCGTAGATAGGCAAACAAGTATATCTTTCGATTGTGTTACCAGGTCGATTGTTTAGCGGAGCTGGTGGTAGGTTGGGATACCCACAATAGCCGGGATATTTTTCACCCGACCTTCACATACAACGTAATTCGATGCCAGTCATCTGTTTACAGGCTGTTTAAGCAGGAGTTTAAAGGTAATCAAAACTTACTGTTCAATCTTGATGATGTATTATAACACTGTAAAATCAGCGGCATGGGTGCATTTGTCCAGCTAGGAAAAAGTATTCAATACCGCGTGTTTTCCAAGAAAGCATCTCAATAAAAATACAGGGACGCTCATATCCCTTAATCACAAATCAATCATGTATCATTTCGAAAAAAACAACTCATTGGCTACCATACCGGTAATCGGCTTTTTTGCTGGTTTATTACTTTCAATTAAGAATAAAGAATATCGTAGAGTGGGCTGTACCATAGTCGCCACGTTAGGCTTTGCTATTTACGGTTATTTCACTTTTGGCGAAGAACTATGGGGACATTTGTATAATTGTGCCGAGTATTATCTCCACGAGTTCCATTTTATATATAAATATTTACTAGAATACGTCGCCTCTATATGCTTAATCGGTCTATTGCTACGACTCACATCGAAAGGCGTGAAACAGAGCCTTAATGATGGCAAATTTAAGTTTATGCCGTTACTGGTATATCCATTTATGGCACTACCTACAGTGGCCATTGGAGTGGATTATTTCAATTTGGGAAACCACGTATATTTTTCGACTGTGTTTTCTACGATTTCATTCTTTGTTTTATTCAAACCAATTGGAACCGGGATTTTATTTGGTTGGTATTGGCTTTGGTACTGGCTCACGAATTCCGTCGATGGTTATGCATCAGGTGAAATTCAAAAGAAAAGAGCAGAAAGGAAAGCTGGTCAATCAGTAAACAATGGCTATGCCGATAGTGGCCTAAATATTGGGCTTATTGTCACCATAATTCTCTGTATCGCGGGTATTATCTGGAGTATTTATTACTTTGCTTACGCAGGGAAAAGTGCCCGAGGGTTTACTGGCGTATTCGTACTTTTCAATATTGTTTTCTGTGGCATTCTCGCTTTTGTAATTGGTCGCGAACCAGATGGTAAAGAGAAAAGATGGGACGAAAAACGACTAGAATATGTCACCGTATATCTATGGAGAAGGCTAAGTAAGGAAGAAGAGGAAAGAGCCAGGCATAACCTTGTTATACCTACTTGGGTGTATGGTTGTAACATCGGCGCATTAGTCTCTATCAGTATGTTTAAGCTCCAAATTAGCTTTGACAATTTTATCGTTGGCTTTTTGGCTTTTGCCATTTCGATTATTGTTGCTTCTCTCATCATCTTGCTAATTGCGGAATCCGCAAAAGCAGAGATGGATAATGGTGCCGAGGGGGGCGGCGTTGCTTTGCTGCCTTTACTTTACATGGCTCCTGTCATCACAGTGATTTGGGCAGTGTGTAACCTTTTTAATCTCTGAGGGGCACCACTTTCACTTTGAATAGAGTGCAGGCCCAAAGTTAAGGCTGACATCAACCACCAGCACGATTGTTAGCGGTGCTGGTGGTTGGTTGGGATGCCCACAATAGCTGGGATATTTTTTCGCCCTGCCTTCAGATACAACGCAATTCGATGCCAGCCATCTGCAATGTGTAATCGTTCATTTTCATAGCAAGGTTGATACGCTAACGCAATTTGCACACGAGTGTGTATATCATTTCCTTTTTGCAATTCCGTCCAGATACCTTCCCAACTCTCTGGGTCGGCGTTAGAAATTCCGTCCAAATTGGTCTCCCTTTAAATCCAGTTCACCAAATGCGCTTTAAACTCAGCATCTCCAATGTTTTGTAGGTCGAAATCAACTTCGCACCATGTGAACTGCTCAGTTTCCATGTATAGGTCTAAGTCAGGGTGATAAGCATCGTCGTGATCCCAAATGATGGTTTCCGGGGCAACATAGCCAGTTCCCAGCTTTAAACTCTCACTGATGGCTCTATTTAAATTTATACGATAGAACTCTCATTCAATACGGATGAGAGTTCTAGTATTAAACTAAGCTATCTGAACAACCACACTGTCAGCCGAGCTATGGTTTTTCCATACCTGACTTAATCCGTATTTTCCTAAATTAAGTAGAAACTCTAACAAAGTTCTGTCCAAAGACGTGTTACATGACCGCTTGGTGATGAACTTTTACTATGACGAAGGGACAATGCTTTTGTCTATATCAGATTGAAAAACTCCCAATAGTTTCTTCATCTCACCGAGCGCTGCGGTAGGCGTTAACTCCTTCCTCGCTATCTGTTCTTCTAACAACTCAATCTGACGTTTTGCCAAGTCAACACTTGACTTTAGAGATACTGCATTATAAACCTCTGTGTAGCCGTGGATATCTGCAAATGCGAGGTCAATATAGATATCTAATGAACTAAGCATTGTGTGACCTGTCCACTGCTGAAGCTGCATTTTAAATGTTTGTGTATGAAGCAGATGTTTTCGGAAATCATCTTTGTCATTCACTTCTTTAGTGGCAAGAATAAGTTCCTTAAGCTTGTCTGTAATGAATGCGTGCCTCCACAGGTGTGGATGCAACTCACTCTCGATGCCAAGCTCTTTTTTCCAAGCGTTCATGTACGTTGTCCATGAGTCAGCAGATAAGGGTTGACCTGTGGTTAAACTGATAAAGAGGTAGTCATGCTGAACCTTTTTTTTCCTCATCGCTTTCTTACGAACTTTGACGTAATCCGCAATCATTGATAACAAAAGGTGTGGCACGGGAATCTTTCGAGTGGTGTTATCGTCCTTACGCTTTAAAGTGGTAAGGGTAAGCATACCTGTCCGTCTAGCATCCTCATAATCGCTCATTTTAATCAGATGAAGCTCCGACACACGACCGCCTAGTTGCTCCATTGCGGTGTATAGCGCCATGTCCCTTCTACGCTTATCTTTGTTTTTCTGAGTCTTGATAAACACCCACACACGTAAGGCATCATCTTCCGAAACAGGGTGGCGTTTCTTGATTTCATCTTTTGTTGGCACAGCAGAGTGCGTAATTTTAGTGCCTTCAATGAACCCTTTGCGTCCTTCCTGTTTACGTTTGTAATACTTTTCAAGTATCTGTATTGAGTTGCTTTTATCTTTGCCAATAAAAGCACTCAAGTCATGAAACTCTTGGATAAACTGCAAAAAATCCAGACAGGTATGTGCAATCTTTATAACTGAGTTATTCTTGCGCTTTAGTTCGCCAAGCGGCGTTCTCTCTGCCTGTAGTGACTGGATGAAAAGGGTGAATGTTGCGTCTGTAAGCTGGCTAAATTGGCTCAATATCGGCTGTTTTTCAATAAAATGCACCAAGTGAATAATATCGTGTGCATACCCCCGAATCGTGTCACTTTTTAAGTTTCTCACCATCAAACTATGGATGTAGGCATTGGCTTCATAGCAAGGCACATGATTGCTGTAAGTAACGAAAGGGATGTCTAAAGGCTTACGAAAGATAAGTTTTCCATCAAGTCCAAGGTGGCTCCATTGTTCAAAGCCTTTAAGCTTACGAACCGCCATCAAATCTCTCCATTCAATGTGTAATTCATCTGTGCTTCAATCTTCCGATTATGCTCTCGGTAAAGCTCCTGTCGCTCTTCTACTGTGCCCTCATGCTGCGCTAGTTGCTTTAGCCTAGAACGCAACTCAGAGACCATAACGGTCAGTAAAGAATTGCTGCGCTGCGCTGCATCCAACTCAGACTCTAGCTCTGTGACTTTATGCTTTAAACCTACGACTGTTTGTTTGTTACCTTTGGAAGCTTTCTCATCGTGATGTGCAGCCTCAATCGCCAGTTTTGCATTAATGCGTAGTTCATCTAAAGATACGAAGCCTCTCTCTAAAAGTGCTTCTGAGATGCTTTTAACCGTGTTTAATGAGCATGATGTGATATTACGCTCCTGATCCTGATACTTAGCGATGCCAGATTGTGATTTAAGAGCCTTAATAAGCTCTTCATCATCTTTAAACTCAGCGGGAGATGTGATTATTTCTCTCAAAAACTTTTCTGTTTCAAGCACCTTGGTTTGGTTTTTCTCTAAAACTTTCATTAGCCCAATCCTTAATCAAGATCTTTGATTTTTAAAATGAGGTTAAATGTTTGAGTGACATTACCATCGCTATCCTCTATGGTAAAAAACTCTGGCTCCAGAGTGATCCGCCCCTCTTCCAGAAGGTGAATAACCTCTGTTTCAATGTCCTGCTCTTTTTGAATTTGGCTAATATGAGGAACGGTTAGGTAAGACTCATCATCGTAATCTTCTGCCGCTTCGCTCACAGACTCTATGGTGATCGGCGTTGAACTATCGCCAGTCAGGCGCTCTGCAATAATTTTTCGAACGTCTTCTACTCCATCGAGCTTGGCAAGCTCAGAAGTGGAATCGACGACACCACGAACAATCACGCTCGCCTTCGCTCCATTGAGTACCGCCCCTGTCTCTGACTCAGAGATGTAATGGTATAGATGTTCCAAATCTGAGTGACCTAGCATCCAACGTAGGGCGTCCATCCCATCAGTCCCCTTAGACCAAAAGAATGCCATCGCAAAGAAGCGTCTTAATTGGTGCTGACGAACGTAATTACGGCGGTATTCACCGTTGTCATACTCTACCAAGTCCGTTTCGACGTAATCGCACAGCGCATCGAGGTGTGCATTATAGGTTGTGTGATGTACCTGACTTAACTGGCACTTCTTTGAGTCTAAATTATTAAACAGAGACAACTTTCCTTTGTCTAAATTTAAATCACTTGCCTTGATGTTAAATTGCTCAAGTTGCCAAATGAGCTTAGCGATAGATAAGGGGATTGGTCTTTCTATGGTCGCATTTACCCCCTTTGAGCCTGTTTTCTTTACCCTGAATATCAAACTGTACTCTGTCTTTGACCCTTCTTCTGAAAAAGGGTCTACATTGGAAGATAAGTTGCCATGTGACTTCAGTTTGACTAACTCATCTTGTCGCCGCGCCATGATGGCTCCCACCAAGACCTGTATGGCGCCTTGCAGCACCGAGAACAGTTCAAACAAACTCTCGTTGGCTCTAATTCGTTCGTGGCGATTTTCGACACCTTCTGTAAAACCCTGAACCTGTTTTATTCCTTTTCTTAGGTACTCACTGCTCAGGCAATTGATGGCTTCCGTTTGAAACCAGTAACCTCGTTCCGAACTAGACATCTCTCGATGTAATTTTTCATCCCATGCTGAACTATTTTGATGTGGACGATGAGGGTTAGATTTTTTCCCAGTAGATATGCTTCTTGCTTTAGACAGCAGAGTTAGCATTTCGTCTAGTAAGGTAACAGCACCTTTGTCAGTCGGCAGATGCTCTTTGGCAAACTCATAGCATTGACGAATTAGGTTAAACACAAACTTAGGCGGCAAGGTGCGGGTTCGTCCTAACTTTTTTAGGTCAACTAACTCACCAATGCTACCCGCACTGACACACTCAGATAGGATTAAAGGTCTTGCGACATCCTCACGTTCAAGGTTGGTGTGAATTAATCGAATGGCTTCAATGTATTGTGATATTGTCTTTTGATTCGTGCCTATTGAGGTATCCCTATTCTCAACAGCACGATATTCCGAGTCTCGACTTGGCTCTTTGAGGCGAAGCTCTGGATACCTGGGAGCATTAATGCCTTGGTAAAGAATCTTGCCATCAAATAACAACTTGCTTAATACTGCAGTACTGCCATCGTAAAGAATGCTTGTTCTTACTTGATAGTAACCTTGCTCAAAAAGCCAAGCACACGCTTTGTCTCTCGCTTCTAAAGATAAGAAAACCTCATCTTGGGCAATATCTCGCCCAATGTAGGGGTATTTTTCTCTAAACCTTTGAGCATCTGCATCTGAAATCCCCAGAGAAACATCGTCCAGTAATGCTTTGGTGCGTTTATCAAACTCGTATACCCCATAAAAATTTCCGTGCTCAGCGAATTTCATCAAGATATTCAACCAGAAGTCATCATTCACATTTTGCAGGTGATATTTTGCAAGCTTCAATTCCTTTGAATGCAGCAGGATGGCATTTATTAGGGCGATAACTCTATTAACCTTTATAGAAGCCATTGTTGGGCTGATAATTTTGCCACCATTTTCAAGCGGGTTATCTGTCGCCGTGATCCAGTATTTAAAGCTGTTTAGTAACTTGCGATGCGTTGTGTCCGTGAGCTTCTTTCCATCATTCAGGTACACGCTATCCCAGTGGATTTTTTTTGGGATTTTACCGAATGTTAGTGTCCATTTAGGTGCGTCAAAACTGGATTCTAACCACTCGGGTTGCCTTTCATCGTAGCCGTAGATGCCAGTGTGGAGATGAGTGATGATGTCTAATGCTCGATAATCATTATTGGCTACTGAGAAATTTATAATTTGCTCAAGCGTTTCTATGCTAAGACCATTCAGAGTCGAGTGGTCTAGCACGATGTCTTCAATGAGACTAGCAATGGAGGTATTGTCGATAGCGACACTTAACATAGCAACGCTCCTTTAATTAAATCAGCATCAAGCTTGTTATTAATCGCAATATCAAGCATCTCCATTAAATCAGTATCAGCACTATGCTTGCCTGAATTTAGGGTATCTAGGATAAACACCGCCGACTGATACCAATGGAAAACAATATCTAAATATGAAGACTCATCATCTCTACTCTCAACAATAAAGCGTATCGCCATCAATAGCTGCAAAAGAGAGGTGGAAATAGTGTACGTCAACTGGTCGAACGCTAAGAATTCAGATGTTTCATTGTCAGTAGCGGCCTGTTGATTAAAACCGTGGTCGAAATGCTCTGGAATATTACTGATGCCGTGATTGTTTAGGAATTCCTCAATGTCCTCGGCGCTCATGTTAACGGCATCAAGGCAATGTACTGAGTCTTTCATGGCTTCAAGCAAAATGGCATTCTGGAACTGACGCACCCAGCGATCATTAAAAAAGTCCATCAATGGTTTAGGTAGATAGGAGGTCAGTAGTCTGGCATCTTTTTTTTCATGACCCAGCGCCTCGGCAACCGCATCCATTGAACGTGTTTTCAGATAAATTTGGAGGCCTCGGTGTCGCCTAATCGATCGCAACGTATGTATATCAGAAATGGCTTGGGCATCTTTTAGCGTGATACCGCTCCTGTTATCAAAGAGCGATTTATCCTGAAGCCAATCATAAAAATCATTTGCCGAGTGAAGGGTTTGATTAAGTTTGCTTGGGCACACCACGTTGGAAGCGGTTGCGGTCAAAATCATCTTTCGCCAATTGATACTTCCGTTCTTTTTTAGGTATTCACGCGCCATGTGAGTATGTTGTATCAAAAACTCAACGACAGATTTAGAAAGCTCATTAAGCACAACCTCTTGCTGCGCATTGGTTGGTCCTTTGCGGGATTTATAGCTTACTGCAATATACTGATTACCAACCTGCTTGTAGCCCACTATATTGCCATTGACATCAAATAGCTCCCATCTTGCTAGCCAAGAGGGTGTTATTTTGGGGTGTTCCATGACAAGTAGTGTTAAAAGAGCACTTAGTGTTGATTTAGAGGGCAAGTTTAACTCAGTGCAAAGTTGGTTGGCATTACCAAAAAATCCCAAAAATGATAGATAGTGATCTTTCGCAGCTATGCCGTGTGCGTAAAAGGTTGCTACCGTATTGTCTAGCTTATCTGCACCGACAAAGTGGTTATATTGAAGGTGGCCTAAAGTGCCACTCAGTGGTTTAACCAGACCTGTTTTGAGGAATGCTTTATTTCTTTCTTCTCGTTCTAAAAGTTCCTCAAACTTCAGGAGACATACATGTTTTATGTGTGCAATATCTCGCTCTAGGCGTTGCTGAATGATTGAAACAGCCTCTTCATCTTTAATTTTGAGTGGGATGTCGGCAAACCATCGATAGCTTTCTTTCTCCGTTGCGTCACCGCCAATCGAAAATGTGGGCGCTGCATCTTTCGGGTCTTTCCAGGCTGGAACGATGAAAGGCTTGTGTGGTTCAGAGAAAACACCAGTGTTGATAAAGCAGTCTGTATAATAGTTAATTGTATTTCGCCATTTAACATGAAAACTCTTTGGGCAATGCTGAGCGGCTTGGGAGCGAACAAATAACACCTTAAAAATCTTGTGGAAAAAGTGCTGCACATGATTGCGGCTCAGGAGGGCTTCTATTGTTAGTCCGTCCTTTTCGTCATAAACAGTGGACATGCCGATAAAAAGCTGTTTGAGTATTATTGATACTTGAACTAAAGTTGTTGATTTTTGTGTATAAGCATAGTTTTTTAGAGCAAGATGAACCCTGTTTGTAAACGCTTCGCCAAAATTCACATAAAGAGTATCAAGATGAGCCTCAACGCCTTTGCCTTCCTTTGATACTACCTGCCAACCATTTAAGTAGTCAGCTCTTGTCTTACCTATCTTAAGCTTAAGAAATTGCGCTAGACAGCTCGAAGCGTCCTCTGAAATTTTGGCGTTCGACAGCTGCACTTCATCAAGCGTTAACTGTTTATCCTGTGCAATGTGGCGAAAAAGGCGTTTTAGCTCGCGGCATATACCATATCTATGTTTGATAGTGATACCATCGAAGCGGTCATAAATGAAACCGATAAGCGACTGGAAGTGCGCATTGAGTTGGTTTGAGTCATTCAATATTTCAAATGCTGTGTAGTTACCTTGTCCAATCAAATAGCAATAAGCTGCATAAATATTCAACAATGACTGTCTTGTTTTTTCTGCGACTGAAGATGTAGCAGCAAATGTTATGTACTTAGAGTATTCGGCTGACAGTGCAGTATCTAATAAAGAAAGCTCATTTAGAGTTTTAACATTCACAATCAAACCCTCAGATTGATAAATAATAAACACCTTAGTTGTCAGGATGATTATTGTCAGTGTTGAAATAGTGGGCTTATATTACCTATAAACCCTACAATTCAGGCAATTAACTTTACATTGATAAATTTTAATTATTGGGATAACGCAAATTTCATCGAGAAACAATAACCCGTTGTGGGCTAAAGAGATCTCCCCTGGTCTGGGTACCGAACCACCGCCGACTAATGCCGCCATTGAACTTGAATGATGCGGAGAACGAAACGGACGCGACTTCCAGTTATGCTCATTAATTTCACTCTGAGTCAACGATGCCACCGAAGCGGTTTCCATTGCTTCTTCGTCACTCATTTCCGGTAATAAGTCACACAAACGCGAAGCCAACATCGTTTTTCCAGTACCTGGCGGGCCAAGGAAAAGTAAGTTGTGGTTTCCAGCGGCAGCAATCTCCAGTGCTCGCTTACCTTGTTGTTGGCCAATAATATCTTGTAAGTCTCGACCATGTTTTTCGATCGTTTTTCGCTTAGGCGTTTGAAAAAGATTCAGTCGATGTTGACCACAAAGCTCGGCACATACTTCCAGTAATGATTGGGCCGATTTATGTTGTTCCTTCCCCACCAGCGCCGCCTGATCGCCATTCACATGTGGGACGACCAAATGACGTTGAATCTTACTGGCTTCCAGCGCAGCAGGCAGCACACCTTTTACAGGTCTCAGACCACCAGATAACGCTAACTCACCAACAAATTCGTAGTTTTTGAGCTTATCTGTCGCGATTTGCTCCGAAGCGGCCAAAATTCCCAATGCAATAGGAAGATCAAAACGCCCTCCCTCCTTGGGTAGATCTGCCGGAGCCAAGTTCACGGTGATCCGCTTAGCAGGAAATTGAAAGTTAGAATTAATGATCGCACTGCGTACGCGATCTTTGGACTCTTTTACCGTTGTCTCTGGCAAGCCTACTAAGGTAAACCCTGGCATGCCGTTGCTGATATGAACTTCTACACTAACCGATGGCGCTTGCACCCCGACGCTTGCTCGACTATGAATGATTGCCAGCCCCATACGTTCCTCAATTTTTTTGAACACTCTGTAAACAAATGTTTTATCTGGTTGGTTATGTTATATACCGCGTCCCAATTGAGAGTTAATGTGAAAAAAGAATGACTTTTTGCTTGTCATGCAGCGGAATTGTGTGATACCACTAATGACGCAAACAATTTCGTAGAACATTACACAACATTTTTTAACGAAAAAAGAACGACAGACAGATGAACCTTTTCGCTCATATCAACGCACTGCTAGCCCTGATTATCGTGGTCATTATTGGCACCGCGCGGGGTATTGTGGGCGAAAGGTAACCACAAATTACAAAAAACCCCCGCACTGAAAAGTCCGGGGGTTTTTTTACAACTACAAGTTGTCATCTGTCTAACCCTCGGACAGTTTAACGGGAAGAATGGGAGTGCACATGAAGTGCAATAAATATGGCAATCGCTACGAGCCACAACGTAGCAAAGGAGGTTTACGATGACTGGTGCACAACTTGTCGTAGCCGCTTTAAGACAGCAAGGCATCGAAACCGTTTTTGGCTACCCCGGCGGGGCCATCATGCCAATCTATGATGCTTTGTATGACGGTGGGGTGGAACACATCCTATGCCGTCACGAGCAAGGGGCCGCTATGGCAGCTATCGGGATGGCTCGTTCCACTCAAGACGTTGCTGTGTGCATGGCAACTTCTGGCCCAGGAGCCACTAACCTTGTTACCGGCCTTGCCGACGCTTTCCTTGACTCCGTACCTCTAGTTGCCATCACAGGCCAGGTTGCTAGCTCTCATATCGGTACCGATGCATTCCAAGAAATGGATGTGATCGGAATGTCCCTAGCCTGTACTAAGCACAGCTATCTCGTGACCGAAATTGAAGATCTAGCTCCGACACTTGCCGAAGCCTTTGAGGTCGCAAAAACCGGTCGTCCGGGTCCAGTCATTGTCGATATCGCCAAAGACGTTCAACTCGCTCAAGCACCCACAGACCTTCTTCCTCCATACATAGCACCAGCAATCGAAGATGTCAGCGCTGAAGATATCAAACGTGCGCAAGATGTGCTGGCAGCATCTACTCGCCCAGTGTTGTATGTTGGTGGTGGCGTGCAACTTGCGAAAGCAACCGATGCAGTACGCGAATTTCTTCGCTTAAACCCAATGCCTGCAGTTAGCACATTAAAAGGCCTCGGTACCATTGAACGCCATGATCCCCACTATCTTGGTATGTTGGGTATGCATGGCACCAAAGCCGCCAACCTAGTGGTTCAAGAAGCTGATCTATTGATTGTGGTTGGCGCGCGTTTTGATGACCGTGTGACGGGTAAGCTCGATACGTTTGCACCAAATGCGAAAGTGATTCACATCGACATTGATGCTGCGGAGATTCATAAACTGCGCCACGCCAACGCACCATTACGTGGCGACATCAACACCATTCTCCCTCAGCTAGAACTGACTCAAGATATCTCACCGTGGGTTCATCACAGTGAAAGTCTGCGCAGCGGCTTTAAGTGGCGTTACGACCACCCGGGCGAGTTAATCTACGCACCGCTATTGCTTAAACAGCTGTCTGACATGATGCCAGATAGCTCAATTGTCTCGACCGACGTCGGTCAGCACCAGATGTGGGCAGCGCAACATATCCAGCCACGCGAACCACAAAATTTCATCACTTCTGCTGGCCTTGGCACCATGGGCTTTGGCTTGCCAGCGGCGATGGGTGCTGCAGTCGCACGTCCTGATGATCAGTCTATCCTTATTACAGGTGACGGTTCATTTATGATGAACGTTCAGGAATTGGGCACGCTGAAGCGTCGTCAGATTCCAGTGAAGATTGTCCTTCTTAATAACCAACGTCTTGGCATGGTTCGCCAATGGCAGTCATTGTTCTTTGACGGTCGCCACAGTGAAACCATTCTTGATGACAACCCAGATTTCGTGATGTTAGCAAAAGCGTTCGATATCCCGGGCAAAACCATCACCAAGAAAGAAGAAGTCGAACCTGCTCTCAAAGAGATGCTAGCGAGTGAAACTTCTTACATGCTTCACGTTTTGATTGATGAAGAAGAAAACGTGTGGCCATTGGTGCCACCTGGCGCATCAAACAGTGATATGTTGGAAAATACATAGGAGACAATCGCATGGACAGATATTTACTCGACATCAAAGCCGATGACAAACCGGTACTGTTGGAGCGCGTTCTACGTGTGATTCGTCACCGAGGCTTCGTGATCAAACAAGTCGCTGCTACGCAAAACCACGAAAGCAAAGTAGCCAGCGTCGAGATCATCGTCGACAGCGATCGACCAATCTCGTTTTTGATCAATCAAATAGAGAAGTTGTGGGACGTTCGTAAGGTTGAGGTGCTAAAAATCCGCAACGATGAACTGCCAAATCACAACTTACAACAACACGTAAGTGCATAAGGAAGGCAACAAATGGCAACGAAAACTGCAGATTTCATTTGGTTTAATGGTGAGATGGTTCCATGGGCAGAGGCGAACGTTCACGTTCTGACTCACGCAATGCACTATGGTACATCCGTGTTTGAAGGCGTGCGCTGTTACAACACACCAAAAGGCCCAATTGTCTTCCGTCACCGTGAGCATGCACAACGTCTAAAAGATTCTGCCAAGATTTACCGCTTTCCGATCCCTTTCTCTGTAGAAGAAATCATGGAAGCGACCCGCGAAACACTGCGCCAAAACAAACTCGACAGCGCTTACATTCGTCCATTGGGTTTTGTCGGTAATGTTGGCTTAGGCGTATGTCCACCAGTTGGCACTGAGATGGATCTAATCATTGCAGCATTTCCTTGGGGCTCTTACTTAGGCGAAGAAGCGCTAGAAAAAGGTGTCGATGCGATGATTTCAAGCTGGAACCGCGCTGCGCCAAACACCATCCCAACTGCAGCTAAAGCAGGCGGTAACTACCTATCTTCACTACTGGTTGGTGGTGAAGCGCGTCGTCACGGTTACGACGAAGGTATTGCGCTAAGCGTAGATGGTTACCTATCGGAAGGGGCTGGTGAAAACATCTTCGTTATCAAAGATGGCGTAATCACCACACCACCAGCAACTAGCGCGATTCTACCGGGCATCACTCGCGACTCGATCATGACAATTGCACGCGATAAAGGCTACGAAGTCCGTGAAGCGAACATTGCTCGTGAAGCCCTTTACCTTGCCGATGAAGTCTTCATGACAGGTACTGCGGCTGAGATTGTACCAGTGGCAACCATCGACAAGATTGAAGTGGGCACTGGTAAGCGCGGCCCTATCACTAAAGAACTACAAGCAGCCTACTTTGGCCTATTTGACGGCACCACGGAAGATAAGTGGGGCTGGTTAGACTATGTGTACCCAGAACAGAAGTAAGAAGGATTAGGAAATGCCAAAATATAGATCAGCTACCACCACACATGGTCGTAACATGGCGGGTGCACGAGCACTGTGGCGTGCAACGGGTGTGAAAGAAGAAGACTTCGGTAAACCAATCATCGCCGTTGTAAACTCGTTTACTCAATTTGTTCCGGGTCACGTACACCTGAAAGACATGGGTCAGCTTGTAGCACGCGAAATCGAAAAAGCTGGCGGTATTGCGAAAGAATTCAACACCATCGCGGTTGATGATGGTATCGCAATGGGTCACGGCGGCATGCTGTACTCACTGCCTTCACGCGAACTGATCGCAGACTCTGTGGAGTACATGGTCAACGCGCACTGTGCCGATGCCATGGTATGTATCTCTAACTGTGACAAAATCACTCCGGGAATGTTGATGGCATCTATGCGTCTCAACATCCCGGTTATCTTTGTTTCTGGTGGTCCAATGGAAGCGGGTAAAACCAAGCTTTCTGATCAGATCATCAAACTAGACCTTGTAGATGCGATGATCCAAGGCGCGGATCCAAAAGTGTCTGATGAGCAAAGTGAGCAGATCGAACGTAGCGCATGTCCAACGTGTGGATCGTGTTCAGGCATGTTCACCGCAAACTCGATGAACTGTCTAACAGAAGCCCTGGGTCTTTCTCAGCCGGGCAACGGTTCTATGCTGGCGACGCACGCAGACCGTGAACAGCTGTTCCTTAATGCAGGTCGTCGCATCGTTGAACTGACTCGTCGTTACTACGAGCAAGATGACGAATCAGCACTGCCTCGCAACATCGCTACGTTTGATGCCTTCGAAAACGCAATGGCACTGGATATTGCAATGGGTGGCTCAACCAACACCATTTTGCACCTACTTGCCGCGGCGCAAGAAGGTGAAGTGGATTTCGATATGGAAGATATCGATCGCCTATCACGCCAAGTACCACACCTATGTAAAGTGGCACCATCTACCCAGAAATATCACATGGAAGACGTGCACCGCGCTGGTGGTGTAATGGCTATCCTTGGTGAGCTTGACCGTGCAGGTCTTCTACACAATGATGCGCGCACCGTGCTTGGCCTTTCGATGAAAGAGCAGCTGGCGAAATACGACATCATCCAAACTGAAGACGAAGAAGTACTCAAGTTCTACCGCGCAGGTCCTGCAGGTATTCGTACTACACAAGCATTCTCACAAGATTGTCGCTGGGATCGACTTGATGATGATCGCGCTGAAGGTTGTATTCGTGCCAAAGACAATGCTTTCAGCCAAGAAGGTGGCCTAGCCGTTCTATCAGGCAATATCGCATTAGATGGTTGTATCGTTAAGACTGCTGGTGTGGATGAGAGCATTCATAAATTCACTGGCCCAGCCGTAGTATTTGAAAGCCAAGAAGACGCCGTAGAAGGCATCTTGGGTGGCAAAGTAAAAGCTGGCGACGTGGTAATTATCCGTTACGAAGGCCCTAAAGGTGGTCCGGGCATGCAAGAAATGCTTTACCCAACCACTTATCTAAAATCGATGGGCCTTGGCAAAGAGTGTGCACTTCTGACTGACGGCCGTTTCTCTGGCGGCACATCAGGTCTGTCAATCGGTCACGCCTCTCCTGAAGCAGCAAACGGCGGTGCAATTGGTCTGGTAAAAGAAGGCGATATGATCGCAATTGATATTCCAAACCGTTCAATTTCACTCCAAGTGTCTGAACAAGAACTTGCTGAGCGCCGTGCAAAACAAGACGAACTAGGCTGGAAACCAGTTGACCGCCAACGTGAAGTTTCATTTGCACTCAAAGCGTACGCGAGTATGGCAACCAGTGCTGACAAGGGTGCAGTACGAGACAAGTCGAAGCTAGAGGGCTAGCAATGATGGAAGCTCAACCCGAAAAACAAGTGAACCAAACTGGCGCAGATTATCTGCGCCAAATCCTTCGCGCACCTGTTTATGAAGTAGCAACAGTGACGCCACTGCAAGAAATGCCTCGTTTATCTGCACGTATCGGGAATAATGTGCAGATCAAGCGTGAAGATCGCCAACCCGTACACTCGTTCAAATTGCGCGGTGCATACAACATGGTGGCGAGTTTATCTGAAGCACAGAAAGCCGCTGGTGTCATTGCAGCATCGGCAGGTAACCACGCTCAAGGCATGGCGCTCTCTGGTACTAAGCTAGGCATCAAGACCACCATCGTGATGCCCAAAACCACACCAGACATCAAAGTCGATGCGGTACGTGGCTTCGGTGGCAATGTAGTGCTGCACGGCAGCAACTTTGATGAGGCAAAAGCCGAGGCAGAGCGTCTATCCGAGTTAAACGGGTACACCTTTGTCCCTCCTTTCGATCACCCACTGGTGATTGCAGGTCAAGGCACCATCGGCATGGAAATGCTGCAGCAAAATGGTCATCTTGATTACATTTTCGTCCCTGTCGGTGGTGGCGGTTTGGCTGCGGGTGTTGCGGTACTTGTGAAGCAACTGATGCCAGAAATCAAAGTGATTGCAGTTGAGCCAGAAGATTCGTCATGCCTCAAAGCGGCATTGGATGCAGGTGAACCAGTAGTATTAGACCAGGTCAGCATGTTTGCCGATGGCGTTGCAGTAAAACGCATTGGTGAAGAGACGTTTCGTCTATGCCAAAAGTACATTGATGGCCATATTGCAGTCTCTAGCGATGAAATCTGCGCAGCAGTAAAAGACATCTTTGAAGACACCCGTGCGATTGCAGAGCCTTCTGGCGCGCTTGCTCTGGCGGGTTTGAAGAAGTTTGCTGAACAGAACAAGCTGAAAGACAAAAACCTAGGTACGGTATTGTCTGGCGCAAACACCAACTTCCACGGTCTGCGTTATGTTTCTGAACGCTGCGAGCTTGGTGAAAAACGTGAAGGTCTGCTTGCCGTCACCATCCCTGAGCGTCAAGGTGCTTTCTTTGAGTTCTGTAATCTCATTGGCGGCCGTGCCGTGACAGAGTTTAACTACCGCTACAACGATGACGCATTGGCAAATATCTTTGTCGGTGTGCGTTTGCAAGGCGGTCAGGAAGAGCTAGAACATATCATTCACGACTTACGTGATGGTGGCTACCCAGTGGTTGACCTGTCTGATGATGAAATGGCGAAACTGCACGTGCGCTACATGATTGGTGGTAAGCCGTCTAAGCCGCTTAAAGAGCGCCTCTACAGCTTTGAATTCCCAGAGTACCCTGGGGCGCTACTTAAGTTCTTAAGCACACTCGGCACACACTGGAATATCAGTTTGTTCAACTACCGTAACCACGGCGCTGACTACGGACGTGTTTTATGTGGTTTCGAGTTAGATGAAAGCGATTTAGCTCAGTTTTCTGCACATTTACGTGAACTTGGCTATCAATGCAAAGACGAGACAGACAACCCATCGTATAAGTTTTTCTTGTCATAAAACGCCACATTTTAAACATATCAATGAAAACACCTCGCTAATGCGAGGTGTTTTTTATGACTGTAACCAATCTTTATGTAGCTGATTAGGCGACCCAAGATAGTCCACCATCCACTGGATCAATTTATGATTATCATCTTTGCGCCATACTAAGCAGCAGTGACTGAGCGGTTTATCATCCGGCATGACCTTCTCCACCAGCACACCATCATTGATTAAGGGTGTTGCAATATGACGTGGCATGTAACCCACGCCCACCCCATTTTTTAAACATTCAATCGCACTATACCAATTGGGCAATAATAATCGGCGCTGTTGCGGATAATGGCCAGTATGGCGTTTTGGCAGCACGTTCGAAGTATCATCAAGACAGATCGCCGGAAATTGACTCACAAACGCTTCAGTAAGCACTTGTTGTCGAACGCAAGGATGAGCGGGTGACATTACAAATGCCCAATCTAATACGCCCATATCTTTGACTTCAAAATCTCCCCCAACGGGAACCGCAGATGTCGCGCCAACGACAATGTCGGCTCGACCTTGTGCTATGGCTTCCCAAGAACCATTGAAGACCTCCATATTGATCTGCAATTCAGCAAATTCAAACTCGCGATAGAAATCTTCCACCAAAGGTTTGAGTTTTTCTAACTTCACCACGTTATCTAAGGTCAGCTTTAACGTGCTTTTCCATCCTTGAGCCGCTCGCCGCGTTTGTGCTTTCACCTCTTCCATTTGACGCAGCAAAGAGCGCGCCTCGGCCATAAAAAGTTCACCCGCTGGAGTTAGCTCGACTTTCCTTGGTAAACGTCGAAACAGCACCACATCTAAATCTTGCTCGACCTGCCTTACTCCATAGCTGATGGCTGAGGGGACTTTATGCAATACCTCAGCCGCAGCGGTGAAACTGCCTAAACGGGCAACCGTATCCAGCATTTCCAAAGACGCTTTAGAGAACATGATTTAACCTTTCAAAAAATTTGATTGATAACCAACAATTTTAGCGTTTTATTTTCTCAAAATCGAAAAATAGAATAATAAAGTAAATAAATCAGGGTTGGCGCCAACTGATGTTGATTAAAAAATGATTAAATAATTTGACTGGTTGAATCATGAAAATCTCAAAACTACAGCTCATTTATCTGGCAGCATTATCGATGCTTGGCTTCGTTGCTACCGATATGTATCTGCCAGCATTCAAAGCGATGGAAATCGACTTTGCAACAGGCCCTGAGCAAATTGCGCTCTCTTTAACGGTATTCCTCGTTGGTATGGCGATTGGCCAGCTAATGTGGGGATTGGCATCCGATAAATTTGGCCATCGTAATACACTCGCAGCCGGGTTGGTGCTATTTACTATCGCGTCATTCGGTTTGGCTTTCTGTGATCAAGTATGGCAACTACTCACACTGCGCTTTATCCAAGCTATCGGTGTGTGTGCACCAGCCGTGATCTGGCAGGCTATGGTCATTAAACGCTACTCAAGCAGTAGCCAACAAATTTTTGCGACAATCATGCCACTCGTCGCGCTATCACCAGCACTAGCACCTCAATTAGGGGTTGTGTTGGCAGATAACTTCGGCTGGCACAGTATCTTTATTACGCTAACACTGGTTGGTGTCTTTTTGGTCTTTGCGACCATGGCACAAAAAGACGAGAAAGCAGAAATCAAACAAACCAGTATGTCTGCCGACATCAAAGCGCTGCTGAGTTCTAAAAAATACCTTGGCAACGTGTTTATGTTTGCGACGGCTTCAGCTGCATTCTTTGCTTACCTAACTGGGATGCCAGAAATCATGGCGCAACTGGGCTACGAAGCAAAAGATATTGGTTTGAGCTTTATCCCACAAACCATCGCGTTTATGGCTGGTGGCTACTTAGGTAAAGTAGGCGTTCGAAAATTTGGTGATGAAAAGGTTCTGCGCCAACTGATTGGCCTATTTAGTGTCG
The DNA here is from genome assembly GCF_033338635.1 of Vibrio sp. Vb1755. Classification (NCBI taxonomy): domain Bacteria; kingdom Pseudomonadati; phylum Pseudomonadota; class Gammaproteobacteria; order Vibrionales; family Vibrionaceae; genus Vibrio; species Vibrio sp. Vb1755. Next base: position 50,852 of record NZ_JAWOTA010000017.1, read on the forward strand.
CGGCATTAATGATTTTCATTGCTTCACAGTGGGATCTGTCATCGATTTGGCCTATTCTTGCGCCATTCTGTTTGATTGCCGTTGCTAACGGCGCGCTGTACCCAATCGTGGTAAACCGTGCATTGGCCAGCGCACAACAGAGCCCTGCAACAGCAGCAGGTCTGCAAAACAGCCTGCAAATCTGTGTAAGTAGCTTCTCAAGTGCATTGGTAGCCGCAATGGCAAGCCAAGCTCAGATGGTTACTGGCATCGCAATCATCATCTGTATGGGTGGGCTGTGGATGGGATACATTCTGTCGAATCGCGAATTATCCAAGCACTTTACGACTCCTGACAACGCCCGAGTCGTGAGTGAAGACGAACTTTAATCGTTCAGATAATAAAAAGAGCCGCGCAATGCGGCTCTTTCTGTTTATAAGCTTTTCAACCCCCATTTCCTGGCAGTCTGCTTAAAAAAGCCTTGAGTCTTTTTCAACTCTACCCAGTGATTGATGTAATTAATCCATACTTGATCGTCTTGCGGCAACAACATAGCAATTGGGGTTGGTTTACGCGGTGCGGTCACTGGCACTATCGCCAATTGTTTAAACTTATCCACCAACGTCGCAGCTTCCACATTGGACGTCACCGATACATCGGCCCTGCGAGCTAGTAGTTCTTGGAAGTCGCGCGCTGGCGCTTCAATAACAATATGCTGAGCAGACGGGAAGAACTCTTTCACCATTTTTTCTTGTACCGTACCTAACGTCGCCGCGACTTTTACTTCTGGTTTATTAAAATCCGCCCAATCAGAGAATTTGGCGAGATCTTTCTTTTGCACCACAGGTACAAAGGCAAGGTAGAAATATGGCTGGCTGTATCCAGCTACTTTCGCGCGCGACATGTTCAGAGATGCGCTGCCAGTAATATCGTACTTGTTGGCGGTAATGCCATTAACTAGCGTCTTCCAATCCGTGGGAACATACTCCACTTTTACACCGAGATCTTTAGCAAGTTCTGTTGTTACATCGATATCGAAGCCACGATAACTGTTTGTCGCGGGGTCTTTCATCGTCATCGGATTCCAATCTCCCGTCGTTCCAACTCGGAGTACGCCATTGTCTAAAATAGATTGAAGACGGCTTTCAGCGTGAGCGACTTGAGTCGCAGCAAGCAAACACATTCCTAGCACTAGTAAAATCTTTCTCATTTTTATTCCCTTAAAAATAATGACCTTATACGGTTTAATAATTAACCTTTATTAGAGCTCTACTGATAACATAGCAGCAACAAAGGAAGTTTTTTAGTTAATTCAGGGAGTAAATGTGACGTTTCGAACTCTATGGCTGTTTTCACTGCTATTACTCACTGGTTGTTCAGATTATCAATGGGGCTGGTATGTACTTGACCCTTCGACGGATCAAGGGCTCACCAATCTAAAGTTTTTAATCGCTGGGTTTAATGACACCATTCAGGTATCACTCCTCAGTATGTTATTTGCGATGAGCTTGGGTCTGATCGTTGCGTTACCCGCTCTGTCGGACTCTGCCTCTCTGAAGTGGATAAACCGTATTTATGTCGAGGTGATCCGTTCAGTGCCAGTTTTAGTCTTACTACTTTGGGTGTATTACGGCATGCCTACGCTATTGGATGTCTCACTCAATCACTTTTGGGCGGGTGTTATTGCACTGACTATCGCTGAGAGTGCGTTTATGGCGGAAGTGTTTCGCGGTGGGATACAAGCTATCAGCCGTGGCCAGCATGAAGCAGCTGAGTCTTTGGGCTTAAGCTATTGGCAAAAGATGCGCTTGGTAATTCTTCCCCAAGCGTTTCGGCAAATTCTCCCACCACTGGGTAATCAATTTGTCTACATTCTCAAGATGAGTTCTTTAGTCAGCGTGATTGGTTTAAGCGATCTCACTCGCCGTGCTAATGAGCTGGTGGTGAATGAGTACTTACCCTTAGAGATTTATACCTTCCTCGTTTTGGAGTACTTGTTGCTCATCCTATTTGTATCTCAAGCCGTTCGTTGGCTCGAAAAACGTATTGCCATTCCTAGCTACTAGCGATGAAGCATTAGCTAGAAACAACAAAGCCGCACTTGTTGAGCGGCTTTGACAATATAGCGATAGAGTGCAGGTATTGCTTATTTCTGTTTTACAGGACGCTGCCAGCCAGTAATTTTGCGCTCTTTGACGCGAGTAATTACTAACTCACCTTCTTCAACATCTTTTGTTAGTGTCGTGCCAGCACCGATGGTTGCGCCATCAGCGATAGTGACAGGCGCCACCAGCTGGCTATCAGAACCAACAAAAACATCATTACCGATGATGGTTTTAAACTTGTTCGCACCATCGTAGTTACAAGTGATAGTACCTGCACCGATGTTAGTACGTTGACCGATCTCTGCATCACCTAAGTAAGTTAGGTGGTTCGCTTTTGAACCTTCTCCGATGCGCGCATTTTTCACTTCAACGAAGTTACCCACATGGGAATCGTTACGCATTTCAGCACCAGGACGAAGGCGAGTAAATGGACCAACCGTACATTCTTCACCAACCGTTGCACCTTCAATCACACTGTAAGGGCGAACGATGGTGTTGTCGTCGATTTCACAATCTTTCAGTACACAACCCGCACCGATAACCACGTTATCACCCAGTGAAACTTTACCTTCGACGATAACATTCACGTCGATTTCACAGTCCATACCGCACTGTAACTCACCACGCAAATCAAAGCGTGCTGGATCGCGTAGCATGACACCTTGCTCTAGCAGCTTCTGAGCTTGCATTGACTGGAAAGCACGCTCTAGACGAGCAAGCTGTGCGCGGTCGTTGACCCCTTCCACCTCAATGGCATTGACTGGGTGTACTGCCTCAACGGCACGACCTTCATCGTGTGCAGCTGCAATAACGTCAGTTAGGTAGTATTCGCCTTGTGCGTTGTTGTTGTTTAAGCCAGACAACCAACGCTTAAGATCCCCACCAGTCGCAACCATCACGCCAGTATTGATCTCTTTAATTTGTTTTTGTTCTTCTGTTGCATCTTTTTGCTCAACGATCGCCACAACAGGACCATTCTTACGGATAATACGACCGTAGCCTGTCGGGTTATCTAGAATCACTGTTAGTAGTGCAATACCGCCTGTTGGCTGTGCATCTAATAGGTTTTCAATCGTTTCAGCTGAAATCAGTGGAACATCACCGTAAAGCACCAGTACTTTTTCATCGTCTTCAAACTTCGGAGACGCTTGATCAACCGCATGACCTGTCCCTAACTGCTCCGCTTGAAGCACCCAATTTACAGGCTCTTCTGCAAGAGTGGTTTGCATTTGATCACCACCGTGGCCAAAGACCAAGTGGATATTTTGTGCACCTAGACCTGTACATGTATCAATCACATGTTTTGCCATTGGCTTACCTGCCAAAGTGTGTAGCACCTTAGGCATGTTCGAATGCATACGGGTACCTTTACCCGCTGCAAGAATCACAGCACTGAATTTCATTGATAACCTATTGACGTTTTATGTTAATTGGCCGTTATTTTAAACAGCTCTTTTAAAATAGTTAATGGAGTAAGGTAAATTTCCAACTAAAATTAATCAAAAAGGCGACCAATTGGCCGCCTTTTTTCATGCAACGTTGCTAATTGAGCTTAGCGACGCTTTTTTGTCAGCTCGATAACTCGTAGCTGAGCAATGGCTTTAGCCAGTTCACTGGCCGCTTGTGCGAAGTCCATGTCACCATGCTGATTCTGGATTTGCTCCTCAGCGCGGCGTTTGGCTTCTTCTGCCTTCGCTGCGTCTAGCTCTTCACCACGGATAGCTGTATCAGCTAGTACAGTCGCTGTACCAGGCTGAATCTCTACCATACCACCAGAAACATAAATAATTTCTTCGTGGCCGTGCTGTTTCACAATACGCACCATACCAGGCTTGATAGCGGTCAGCAGCGGTGTGTGACCATGGAAAATACCAAGTTCACCTTCGCTACCGGTCACCTGAAACGTTTCAACACGACCAGAGAAGATTTTCTTCTCGGCGCTTACCACGTCTAGGTGAAAGGTTATTGCTGCCATATCGCCTCCTAGTTAGCCTTATAGCTTCTTCGCATTCTCAATAGCATCGTCGATGCTACCGCAGTACATAAATGCCTGCTCAGGAATGTCGTCGTATTCACCAGCTAGTAGACCTTTAAAGCCACGTAGAGTCTCTTTTAGAGGTACGTAAATACCAGGGTCACCTGTAAATACTTCTGCTACGTGGTAAGGCTGAGTTAAGAAACGCTCAATCTTACGTGCACGAGATACAACTTGCTTATCTTCTTCAGATAGCTCGTCCATACCTAGGATAGCAATGATATCTTTCAGCTCTTTGTAGCGCTGAAGAGTCTGCTGAACACCACGAGCAACTTCGTAGTGATCTTGACCTACTACTAGTGGATCAAGCATACGAGATGTTGAATCTAGCGGGTCGATCGCAGGGTATAGACCCATTGCAGCGATGTTACGGTTAAGTACAACCGTTGCATCCAAGTGCGCGAACGTTGTTGCTGGAGACGGGTCAGTCAAGTCATCCGCTGGTACGTATACCGCCTGTACAGACGTGATAGAACCTGATTTCGTTGACGTGATACGCTCCTGAAGTACACCCATCTCTTCTGCAAGAGTTGGCTGGTAACCTACCGCAGAAGGCATACGACCTAGTAGTGCTGATACCTCTGTACCTGCAAGTGTGTAACGGTAGATGTTATCAATGAACAGTAGTACGTCACGACCTTCGTCACGGAAACGCTCTGCCATTGTTAGACCAGTCAGTGCAACACGTAGACGGTTACCTGGTGGCTCGTTCATCTGACCGTAAACCATCGCTACTTTTGATTCTTCAGGCTTCTCAACGTTTACAACGCCCGCTTCCTGCATCTCGTAGTAGAAATCGTTACCTTCACGAGTACGCTCACCAACACCAGCAAATACTGATAGACCTGAGTGCTGTAGTGCGATGTTGTTGATAAGTTCCATCATGTTAACGGTCTTACCTACACCTGCACCACCGAATAGACCGATTTTACCACCCTTAGCGAATGGACAAATTAGGTCGATTACTTTAACGCCCGTTTCTAGAAGTGCAATTTCGTTTGATTGCTCTTCGTAGCTTGGTGCACTACGGTGGATAGAGTAAACCTCTTCCGCACCCACTTCACCACGCTCGTCAATCGCGTCACCTAGGACGTTCATGATACGACCTAGAGTTTTAGTACCTACTGGTACTGAAATTGGAGCGCCAGTGTTAACCACTTCTACTCCACGACGTAAACCATCAGAGCTACCCATTACGATACAACGAACTACGCCACCGCCTAGCTGTTGTTGAACTTCAAGAACTAGACGCTCTTTTGAGTCCGTTACGTTTAGAGCGTCATATACACTAGGTACATCGCTCTGTGGGAACTCTACGTCGACTACCGCACCGATGATCTGTACGATCTTACCTGTAGCCATCGTTAATCCTCTAAACTATTTCGTTTTACCTAAGCTTAAACCGCAGCTGCACCACCAACGATTTCTGATAGTTCTTGTGTAATCGCAGCCTGACGGGCTTTGTTGTACACAAGTTCCAAATCGTCAATCAAACTGGTTGCGTTATCCGTTGCAGCCTTCATCGCAATCATTCGAGCCGCTTGCTCACAAGCAAGGTTCTCAACCACACCTTGGTATACCTGAGACTCTACGTAACGCACTAATAGCGTATCCAGTAGAGGTTTTGGTTCAGGCTCATAGATGTAGTCCCATGAATGCTCACGCTGCATCTCTTCGCTGTCCGATTTAGGCAAAGGTAGCAATTGATCGATCGTTGGTTGCTGAACCATAGTATTTACAAACTTGTTGAATACTACATATAGACGGTCCAGTTCACCTTCATCGTATTTCTTCAGCATTACGCCAACAGAGCCGATTAGGTCTTGTAGGCTTGGATTATCTCCAAGACCAGAAACCTGTGCCGCAACTTTTGCGCCACCATGTTTAAAGAAAGCTGTTGCTTTTGAGCCAACAACGGCTAGCTCAATCTCAGCACCTTTCTCTCTCCATGCTTGCATATCTGTAACGGCTTTTTTGAACACGTTAATGTTCAAACCACCACACAGACCACGGTCTGTCGAAACGATGATGTAACCAACACGTTTAGCTTCACGCTCTTCTAGGTACGGATGACGGTACTCTAGGTTTGCGTTAGCCACATGACCGATCACTTTACGCATTGTTTCAGCGTATGGACGAGAAGCTTCCATTGCATCTTGAGAACGACGCATTTTTGAAGCTGCTACCATTTCCATCGCTTTCGTAATTTTCTGAGTGCTTTTAACACTACCGATTTTATTACGTATCTCTTTTGCGCCGGCCATCGTTACTCTCCGTTAGTTGGTGGCAGAAACTGCCACCGACCTAATTACCAAGTTTGGGTTGCTTTGAAGTCGTCAGTCAGTTTCTTCAACTGAGCTTCGATTTCATCGTTGTAAGCGCCAGACTTGTCGATCTCAGCTGCTAGTTCAGCGTATTGACCGCGAGCGTACGATAGTAGAGCCGCCTCGAAATCTAGAACTTTGTTAAGTTCTACATCATCAAGGTAACCGCGCTCTGCCGCGAAGATAGTTAGAGCTTGGTCAAATACAGACATTGGAGCGTACTGCTTCTGCTTCATTAGTTCTGTAACTTTTTGACCATGGTCTAGCTGTTTCTTCGTTGCGTCATCAAGGTCAGAAGAGAACTGAGCAAATGCCGCTAGTTCACGGTATGCAGCTAGTGCTGTACGGATACCACCTGATAGTTTCTTGATGATTTTCGTCTGAGCTGAACCACCTACACGAGATACTGAGATACCAGGGTCAACAGCAGGACGAACACCAGCGTTGAATAGCTCAGTTTGTAGGAAGATCTGACCATCGGTAATCGAGATTACGTTAGTCGGTACGAATGCTGAAACGTCACCTGCTTGAGTTTCGATGATAGGAAGAGCAGTCAAAGAACCAGTCTTACCTTTCACTTCACCGTTAGTGAAACGCTCTACGTACTCTTCGTTTACACGAGCTGCACGCTCTAGTAGACGCGAGTGTAAGTAGAATACGTCACCTGGGAATGCCTCACGGCCTGGTGGACGTTTAAGTAGTAGAGAGATCTGACGGTAAGCTACCGCTTGCTTAGATAGATCATCGTAAACAATCAGTGCGTCTTCACCGCGATCGCGGAAGTATTCACCCATCGCACAACCTGCGTAAGGCGCTAGGTATTGAAGCGCTGCAGATTCAGAAGCTGATGCAACTACAACGATAGTATTTTGTAGTGCGCCGTGCTCTTCTAGTTTGCGAACAACGTTAGCGATAGTCGATGCTTTCTGACCGATTGCTACGTAGATAGAGAAAATACCAGAGTCTTTCTGGTTGATGATCGCGTCGATCGCCAGTGCTGTTTTACCAATCTGACGGTCACCGATGATAAGCTCACGCTGACCACGACCGATTGGGATCATTGAGTCAACTGACTTATAACCAGTTTGCACAGGTTGGTCTACCGATTTACGGTCGATTACACCTGGTGCGATCACTTCTACAGGCGAAGTCATTTTCGCTTCGATTGGACCTTTACCATCGATAGGCTCACCCAGCGTGTTTACTACGCGGCCTAGTAGTTCTGGACCAACTGGCACTTCAAGAATGCGGCCAGTACCTGTAACTTTCATGCCTTCCTTAAGGTCAGCATATGGGCCCATTACAACCGCACCAACCGAGTCACGCTCAAGGTTAAGTGCCAGTGCATAACGGCCACCCGGTAATTCAATCATTTCACCTTGCATCACGTCCGCTAGGCCGTGGATGCGGATGATACCATCGCTTACCGATACGATAGTACCCTCGTTGCGAGCTTCACTAACAACTTCGAAAGATTCGATACGTTGTTTGATCAGATCGCTAATTTCCGTGGAATTAAGTTGCATGCTCCAATCCCCATTAAGACTGCAATGCATCGCTCAGGCGGTTCAAACGACCACGCGCTGAGTCATCGATGACTAGGTCTCCGGCTCGAATAATAACCCCACCAAGTAGGGTCTCATCTACACTGCAATTCAGCTTCACTTTGCGTTCAAGACGCTTTTCAAGTTTGCTGCCAATGTTTGCAAGTTGTTCATCAGAAAGCTCTGTTGCTGAAATTACTTCAACATCAATTTCTTTCTCATGTTCTTTTTTCAGAGTAAAAAACTCCGTGCAAACATCAGGAAGGGCCGCTAAACGACCATTCTCAGCCATTACCTTCAAAAGGTTTTGACCGTGCGCATCAACTTGTTCGCCGCAAACTGCAACAAAAATTTCTGCCATTTTGTCAGCAGAAACCGAACCCGTTAGTAGTTCGTTCATTTGTTCGTTTTTGGCCACTTCAGCAGCAAAAGATAACATTTGGCCCCATTGGTCCAACTGGTCTTTCTCTAAAGCAAAGTCGAAGGCTGCTTTAGCATAGGGGCGTGCGATAGTAGTCAAATCAGACATATGCGCCCCCAGACTTAAAGTTTTGCAGTAATGTTGTCGAGAATATCTTTTTGCGCATCTTTATCGATAGAACGCTCAAGGATTTTCTCAGCACCAGCTACAGCCAGAGTAGCAACTTGTTTGCGCAGCTCATCGCGTGCACGATTGCGTTCAGCTTCAAGTTCTGCTTCTGCTTGCGCTAGGATTTTCTGGCGTTCTGCCTGAGCTTCCTCGCGAGCTTCATCAAGAATTTGAGACTTACGTTTGTTCGCTTGTTCGATGATCTCAGTTGCTGTGCGCTTCGCTTCTTTCAATTGATCAGAAGCGTTGGCTTGTGCTAGATCCAAGTCTTTCGCAGCACGTTCTGCTGCTTGAAGACCATCAGCAATTTTCTTCTGACGCTCTTCGATCGCTTGCATCAATGGTGGCCATACATACTTCATGCAGAACCACACAAATAGTGCGAACGAGATTGCTTGACCTAGCAGAGTTGCGTTTATGTTCACAACAGCTACCCCTCTATTTGGACTTAGTGTTAATCAGTGACAAGCGATAATCGCCCGTCCCGAGTTAAAGGTGATTAACCTAGTTGACCAACGAATGGGTTTGCGAAAGTGAATAGTAGCGCGATTACGATACCGATCATTGGAACCGCATCAAGTAGACCCGCGATGATGAACATCTTAACTTGTAGCATAGGAGCCATTTCTGGTTGACGTGCAGCACCTTCTAGGAATTTACCACCTAGCAGTGCGAAACCAATCGCTGTACCAAGAGAAGCAAGACCGACGATAATACCTACGGCGATTGCAGAAAAGCTCAGTAAAGTTTCCATTACTATCTCCAATTTATAGTTGTTGGCTTAGTGCCCAAATAAAAAGCTTTAAAAAATTAATGATCAGGATCTTCGTGTGCCATTGACAGGTAAACAATTGTCAACATCATGAATACGAAGGCTTGAATCGTAATAACCAAGATATGGAAGATTGCCCACGGTAGTGAACCCATCCATTGTAAGTACCATGGTAGCATTGCCGCACAAAGAATGAATACAACCTCACCCGCGAACATGTTACCGAATAGACGCATACCAAGTGATAGAGGTTTCGCTAATAGCGATACCACTTCAATTAGTAGGTTAAACGGAATCATCAGTGGGTGATTGAATGGATGTAGTGCAAGTTCTTTTGCGAATCCACCTAGACCTTTTACTTTGATGCTGTAGTAAATCATCAATGCAAAAACGCCTAGAGCCATAGCCATGGTGATATTCACATCAGCAGACGGTACAACCTTAAGGTAAGGAATACCTAGCCAATGCTCTGCTGGGTATGGTAAGAAGTCGATAGGAACTAAGTCCATCACGTTCATCAAAAATACCCAACAAAAGATAGTCAGTGCTAAAGGCGCGATCAGTGGGTTGCGTCCATGGAACGTGTCTTTGACGTTATCGGCGACAAATTCAACGATCATTTCTACAGCACACTGAAGCTTACCCGGTACACCCGCTGTTGTTCTCTTTGCTACTTTGTAAAAAATTCCGAGGAAAATTAAACCAGTAAACCAAGAAAAAAACAGGCTATCGATATGTACGTTCCAGAAACTTGTCTCCGACCCTACTAAACCCAACTTGTATAGCGATAGGTTAGAAAGGTGGTGGGCAATGTAACCGGACGATGTTAGCGCTTCACCTGGCGCAGCCATAACTCATCCTATTTTTTGTTGTTAATGAATAGCACTGGTGCACAGATATTAATACCTAGTACCAGCAAATAGGTTAGTTTGAGGGGAACAAGTTCCACCTGCATATACATGTAGGCAACATAGAACAGTGCAACCGTGATGAGAATTTTCAGTACTTCACCCGTATAGAAGGAAGCAGCGATGCGCTTGGCAGCGCGAGCTCCACTAAACATGAAAGCACACAGCGCGAATACTGCATTGGCAACAACAAAAATGCCTCCGCCAATCAGCGCTGAAAATCCCCAGTCAGGATTTATGGCTACCGCCATTCCTGCTGCCACAAAAATAACCGCGCCAGACTGGATCATTAACAATTGCCTTGCGAGCTCTCGTCCTGGTCTAGCTAACGCAGCTACCATGTATTCGTACCTCTAGTAATATCCACTTCGCACTTAACTCTCTGTGCTGGGAAATTGGCGAAAATTATACGTTCAGTTCAACGTAAAGCAATTCGATTGCATCAAAAACTTACAGTTTTGTTTACAAAACGACAACTTTCGCACAAAATTCGATTAATTAGATTAATTGACCTAAATCAATTATCTCATCTAGGCCTCAAGCTTGGCAATTAGTTGGTCCAATTTGTGAGGCTCATCAAGACTTATCGTCAATTTCGCTTTTCCGTTTGCAGAACGGGTAAGAGAAACTTTTGCATCAAGCAGCTGACTCAATTTATGCGACATTTGCTCGGCTTCGGTATCCTCTTGTTGCCCTTTTTGCTCATTTTGTGGGGCTAAGCACTTTTTTACTAACTGTTCGGTTTGGCGAACAGTCATTTGCTTCTTAGCCACTTGTTGAGCTACTTCGACTTGCTGTTCGCCTTCTAACGCTAACAGAGCTCGAGCATGACCCATTTCCAATTTTTTATCTGCAACCAGACCTTTTACATCAACTTCCAACTGATTCAGACGTAATAGGTTACTCACCGTCGTTCTTGATTTACCAATCACATCGGCCACTTGCTGATGTGTCAGCGTGAATTCATCTTGTAGACGTTCAAGCGCTTGGGCTTCCTCAATCACATTCAAGTCTTCACGTTGAATGTTTTCAATCAACGCCATGGCGATGGCGGCACGATCTTCAACTTTTTTCACCAAACACGGCACGCGTTTTAAACCCGCCTGCCTTGCAGCACGCCAGCGGCGCTCACCTGCGATGATCTCAAACTGACCATTTTCGACCTGGCGAACCACGATTGGTTGAATAATGCCTTGTGATTGAATCGAAGCCGCTAGTTCTTCTAGCGCTTCAGGCGCCATATCTTTACGCGGTTGGTATACGCCCGGCTGCAATTGACCAATCGCTAAATCGGTTAACTCACCGTCTGCCGATAATTCTTGGCTATGCGATGCAATATGCTGTTTTTCACGAGCAAACGAACTGGTCGACAATAACGCATCCAGTCCTTTTCCGAGACCACGCTTAGACATGGGATTGAATTCCTTAGGTTAGAGTTAAACTGGGATTTCTTCGCGGCGGAGCATTTCGCCCGCTAGAGCAAGATACGCTTTGGCACCTGCGGAGTACTTATCGTAGTACATTGCAGGCTTACCGTGACTTGGCGCTTCAGCCAAACGAACATTACGTGGAATGACAGTACGGTAAACTTTATTCCCAAAGTGTTTTTTAAGTTGATCGGATACTTCATTCGATAAGCGGTTGCGTGGGTCGTACATGGTACGTAGTAAGCCCTCAATTTTGAGGTTCTCATTGACCACGGCCGCTAACTTGCTGATTGTATCCATAAGAGCAGTTAAACCTTCTAACGCAAAGTATTCACATTGCATCGGCACCAGCACAGAGTCAGCTGCCGCCATCGCATTGATTGTAAGAAGGTTTAGAGAAGGAGGACAATCAATAAAGATGAAATCATAGTTATCGCGAACTGACGACAATGCATTTTTTAGACGCACTTCACGAGCGAAAACTTCCATCAATTTGATTTCTGCCGCGGTCACGTCTCCGTTCGCCGCGATCAAATCATACTTCCCTGTTGTTTGGGTACAAACGACTTGATCGAACGGTGTATCTTCAACCAAAAGATCGTATGCGGTGGCGTCGACCATATACTTATCCACGCCACTGGCCATCGTAGCATTGCCTTGCGGGTCGAGATCGATCACCAAAACCTTGCGCTTTGTTGCCGCCATCGAAGCCGCTAAGTTAATGCACGTTGTTGTTTTGCCGACCCCACCTTTCTGGTTGGCGATTGCTACAATTTTACCCACGATTACCTCGCTAATTTTCCTTGCGCGATAAGATTACTAGATGACGATCACCTTCCAACTCAGGAACAGCCAAAGATATGATCTCTGTCACACTGCACCATTCAGGAAGCTGATCCATTTCATCTTTAGGGTGCTGTCCTTTCAGCGCTAGAAACACCCCGTGCTCTTGTTTCGGCAAATGGTGGCACCATTCCACCATGTCTATCATTGAAGCAAAAGCTCGACTCAAAACGCCATCAAATTTTTCTTCAGGTTGGAATTCTTCGACACGACTTTGAATTGGTGTCACGTTTTTCAGCCCTAATGTGTGCACAACTTGCTTGATAAAACGGATGCGTTTGCCAAGACTGTCGAGCAAAAAGAAGGTTTTCTCAGGGTTCATGATTGCCAAAGGGATACCCGGTAACCCCGGACCAGTACCAACATCAATGAAGCGCTCACCGGGCAGGTGTGCGCTTACAACGATACTATCAAGAATATGTTTCACTAACATATCAAGCGGATCACGTACCGATGTTAAATTGTACGCTTTGTTCCATTTGTCGAGCAGTTCGACATAACCAACTAACTGCTCTCGTTGCTGTTCTGACACTTCCAAATCGGTTTTCGCGATCAGTGAATCCAGCTTTGTTCGCAATGCGCTCATTATTCTTCCTCACCTTTCTTCAGCAAACCATGCTTTTTCAAGTGAACAAGTAGAATAGAAATTGCAGCAGGCGTAATACCAGAAATGCGTGATGCAATACCGATGCTCTCTGGTTTGGCCTCGCTCAGTTTAGCAACGACTTCGTTTGATAAACCTTTTACATCGCGGTAATCCAAATCAGCAGGTAACTTGGTATTTTCGTGACGCAGTGATTTTTCGATCTCTTCCTGCTGACGCTTGATGTAACCATCGTATTTCACTTGAATTTCAACTTGCTCAGCCGCTTGCTGATCTTCAAGAGCAGGAGCAAACGCTTCAAGTTGCGTCAGTTGCGAATAAGTGATCTCTGGACGACGCAGAAGATCCTCACCACTCGCTTCACGGGCCATTGGGGTTTTCAGCAGCTTGTTCAACTCATCAACACCCTCTGACTTCGGATTCATCCACGTTGCTTTCAAACGCTGACGCTCCGTTTCCATATTGTTGATTTTCTCGTTAAAGCGAGCCCAACGAACATCATCAATCAAGCCTAGCTCGCGCGCTTTTTCCGTTAAACGTAAATCGGCGTTATCTTCACGAAGTAGCAGGCGGTATTCCGCACGAGAAGTGAACATGCGGTACGGCTCTTTGGTACCCATGGTCGATAAGTCATCAATCAACACGCCCATGTAAGCTTGGTCACGACGTGGGCTCCAGCCTTCTTTGTCTTGGCTAAACAAGCTTGCGTTTAGGCCCGCCATCAAGCCTTGCGCTGCGGCTTCTTCGTAGCCAGTCGTACCATTAATCTGGCCAGCAAAGAACAAACCATGGATGAACTTCGTCTCGTACGTTTGCTTCAAATCACGTGGATCGAAGAAATCGTATTCAATCGCATAACCTGGGCGAACGATGTGTGCATTTTCAAACCCTTTCATTGAGCGCACGATTTGTACTTGCACATCAAATGGCAAGCTGGTCGAGATACCATTAGGGTATAACTCGTGCGTGGTTAGGCCTTCTGGCTCAATGAAGATTTGGTGGCTGTTTTTGTCAGCGAAACGCATCACTTTGTCTTCAATAGACGGACAGTAACGAGGACCAATACCTTCAATCACACCTGCGTACATTGGACTGCGATCCAAGTTACTGCGGATCACATCGTGAGTTTGTTCATTGGTGTGGGTGATGAAACATGGAATCTGACGCGGATGCTGTTCACGTTTGCCCATGAACGAGAATACAGGCGTTGGGTTATCACCGTGCTGAGCTTCTAGCACTGAAAAATCAACAGTACGAGCATCAATGCGCGGTGGAGTACCTGTTTTTAAACGATCCACACGGAACGGCAGTTCACGCAGTCGATCCGCTAATGCGATCGATGGTGGATCCCCGGCACGACCACCAGACGAGCTTTCCATACCTATGTGGATCTTACCACCAAGGAAGGTACCCACGGTTAGCACAACGGCTTTCGCATGGAAGCGAAGTCCCATTTGAGTTACCACACCAACTGCGCGATCTTGTTCAACAATCAGATCATCAACTGATTGCTGGAACAACGTTAAGTTAGGCGCATTTTCTAATGCATTACGAACGTACGCTTTGTACAGAGCGCGATCGGCTTGAGCTCGAGTTGCTCGTACTGCAGGACCTTTGGAGGCATTTAGTGTACGAAACTGAATACCTGCATGGTCGATGGCTTCAGCCATCAAACCGCCCATAGCATCTACTTCTTTTACTAAGTGACCTTTACCAATACCACCGATCGCCGGATTACAAGACATCTGGCCTAATGTATCGATGTTATGGGTAAGGAGAAGCGTTTTTTGTCCTGTGCGTGCAGATGCGAGCGCGGCTTCCGTTCCTGCGTGTCCGCCACCGACAACAATGGCGTCAAAGTTTTCGTGATAAAGCATGAACTGACCTCAGGTATTCAAAGGGATTTAATGGACAGATAAAGGAGCCGTATTTTACCTGCTTTATGCCAGAGAGAAAAACGTTTTCTCGTTTTATCCGTTTTAAGCTTCAAGATAAATATATATAAGATCTATATATATGATCTTTTATTAGATCTATTATTAGGATCGACCGTTTCTGTGGATAACCTAAAAATGATCAACAAGATCATGGATCTTCTTTGGATCATATCTTGTGATCATGATTGGATCAGATCGAGGATTACCTGGGATCAAAAGTGGTGGTTATACACAGGGGGTGAAATTGATCAAAGTTGTTATTGGGATAACTAAAGGAAAATCACTGGATCTTATTGTAGTTATCCACAGTCTGTTTGGTTGGTTTTTGAGCGGTTAAACAAAATAATTTGGTGGGAGTTATTCACATGGGAGAAAACAGAGCCGAATTTCGACTCTGTTGAAGGGAAAGTCGTGAGTTTAAAAACGTTCGATATTCTCTTTTAACCACATTTCTGCGGCGTCTTCTGGCACATCATGGCTCAGTACATCGATTTTAAAGCAATCTGCGAGAGGGGTTGCACCAATATCCTCTAATAAATCATAAGCGTGTTGACCAGCGGCACAGAACGTATCGTAGCTAGAGTCACCAATCGCAATCACCGCAAATTTTACATCAGTCATTTTTGGCGGTGTATTTTGTAATGCTGCGATAAAAGGTTGGATATTATCAGGATACTCACCAGCTCCATGTGTAGAGGTGATCACCAACCACGTACCTTGATTTTCGATATCACTGAGGGAAGGCTGGTTGTGGATCGTTGTTTCAAATCCATTCTCGTTGAGTAGATCACTCAGGTGATCCCCTACGTATTCTGCGCCACCTAACGTGCTGCCTGTAATAATGTGGATCATACTTCTTCCTTATTGAATGCGACGGCTAAAGCTCATGGATGGCTTGCCGTACAAAAAGAAACGCGGTGTGAGTTAAGCTCAGCACCGCGCGTTCGATTATTTACTTCCCGATACAGAATGAAGAGAAGATTCGTCCCAGTAAGTCGTCAGAACTGAACTCACCGGTAATCTCATTGAGATGTTGTTGGGTGATACGTAGCTCTTCAGCCAATATTTCACCTGCCATATAGCCTTCAAGCTGCTCCTGGCCTATTTGAAGGTGCTGTGCGGCACGTTCTAATGCATCGAGATGACGACGACGAGCCATAAACCCACCTTCACTGTTGCCAGAGAAGCCCATACACTCCTTGAGATGATCGCGCAGAGCTTCAACCCCTGCACCAGTCTTCGCTGACAAACGGATAAGAGTAGGGTTATTGACGTGGCAGATCCCCATATCTTCACCCGTTTGATCCGCTTTATTACGGATCACAGTTATGCCAATGTTGTCTGGTAGGCGATCCACAAAATCTGGCCAGATATCTTTCGGATCGGTGGCATCGGTTGTCGTGCCATCCACCATGAACAACACGCGGTCTGCTTGGGCTATTTCATCCCACGCGCGTTCGATACCGATTTTCTCTACTTCATCGGAAGCATCACGCAAACCTGCTGTATCAATGATGTGTAGTGGCATGCCATCAATATGGATATGCTCACGCAGTACATCACGCGTGGTTCCTGCGATGTCGGTTACGATTGCAGATTCTTTACCCGATAGCGCGTTCAGTAGGCTTGATTTGCCCGCATTTGGGCGACCCGCAATCACGACTTTCATCCCTTCACGCATAATAGCGCCTTGGTTAGCTTCTTTGCGCACCGCATCTAGGTTGTCGATGATGGCTTGTAGGTCACCAGCCACTTTACCGTCGGCCAAAAAGTCGATCTCTTCTTCAGGGAAGTCGATGGCTGCTTCAACATAGATACGCAAATGAATCAGCGACTCAACTAAGGTATTAATACGGCCTGAAAATGCGCCCTGTAAGGATTGCAGCGCCGATTTTGCTGCTTCTTCAGAGCTGGCATCAATGAGGTCTGCAATCGCTTCGGCTTGAGCTAGGTCGAGCTTATCGTTCAGAAATGCGCGTTCAGAGAACTCACCAGGGCGAGCAGCTCGAATACCATCTATACCTAGAATGCGTTTTATCAGCATATCCATCACGACAGGGCCGCCATGGCCTTGCAGCTCAAGTACGTCTTCACCGGTAAATGAGTGTGGGTTAGGGAAGTACAGTGCGATGCCCTGATCAAGCACAGTGCCATCTTCTGACTTAAACGGCAGGTACTCTGCGTAGCGGGGCTTTAGTGTTTTGCCAGTGACTTCTAACGCCACTTGGTTGGCTTTAGGGCCAGAAACTCGAATAATACCGACACCGCCACGACCAGGCGCGGTCGCTTGAGCGACAATCGTATCTGTAGTCATAATTTTGCCTTTTGAGCTGGGCTATAGGGAAGATACCTAGGGAGCCATCACAATTAATTAGCTGAATTGTAATCAGCCAAAAACAAAAAGGCGACCTTTTGGCCGCCTTTCTCAATCATTTCCTAAAAGGTTACTTGCTGTGTAAGCCTTTTTTCTCTAATCCTTTGTAGATCAGAGTTTGCTGGATAAGCGTTACGATGTTCGACACCAACCAGTACAGAACGAGACCTGATGGGAAGAACAAGAAGAAGAAGGTAAACATAACCGGCATAAAGGTCATGATCTTCTGCTGCATTGGATCCGTTACTGTTGTCGGGCTCATCTTCTGGATTAGGAACATTGACGCACCCATCAGTAGAGGCAGGATGTAGTAAGGGTCCTGCGCTGAAAGGTCATGAATCCAACCGAAGAATGGAGAGTGACGTAGCTCAACCGATTCCATTAGTGCCCAGTAAAGCGCGATGAAAATAGGCATCTGTAGTATAAGAGGTAGACAACCACCTAGTGGGTTCACTTTCTCTTTCTTGTACAGTTCCATCATTTCTTGGCTCATGCGCTGACGGTCATCACCGATACGCTCACGCATTGCTTGCAGCTTAGGCTGAAGCATACGCATTTTCGCCATAGACGTGTATTGCGCTTTTGTTAGTGGGTACATTGCACCACGAACGATGAAGGTCAGACAGATGATTGCCACACCCCAGTTACCAACAAAGCTCTGGATGAATGAAAGCAACATATGAAGAGGCTTCGCAATGAACCATAACCAGCCGTAGTCCACTACTAGGTCTAGGTTAGGTGCCACTTCTGCCATTTCATCTTGCAGTTTTGGACCAACCCAAAGTGTTGCTTCAAACTTAGCCTGATCGCCTGTTGCGATAGTTTTGTTCGGCATACGAACGCCGATGTCGCCTAGGTTGCCAATTACACGAGTGTATAGGTTAGTACCTGGTTCGTTACGTGGGATCCAAGCTGCGGCAAAGTAGTGCTGAATCATTGCTGCCCAACCTTGGCCATCGGCTAGGTTAAGAGACAGGTTGCGATCCTGCATATCATCAAAGCTGTACTTCTTGTAACGCGTATCTTCTGTTGAGTATGCGCCACCACGGTAAGTAGGCATTGTGATGCTACCACCATCGTCCATTAGGTTTTGACGTAGATGAGCGTACATACCAAATGTTGCGTTGTTGCCTGAGTTGTTCACTACATCGTATTCAACATTAAGCGCGTAGCTGCCGCGTTTAAAGATGTAAGTTTTGGTGTATTCGATGCCGTTTGCAGTGAATGTCATCGGAACGCGAAGTTCATCTTGACCGTCAGCCATTGTGAAGCTGTCTGCACTTACGTTGTAGTGAGGGCGATTTGTGCTGCTCAAGTCGATACCTTGAGGGCCCACTAGACCGCTTTGAGCGATAAATTGGTGACCTTGAGCGTCTTTAAGCAGAACAAAGGAATCTGATGAATCTAACTCAGCAGAGTATTCGTTAAGGTTGGCATGTACCACATCGCCACCAACGGTGTCGATCGACAGAGTTAAAACATCAGTCGTTACTGTGATAGTTTTTGCAGAAGCTTGCTGTTGAGCAGGAACTGGGTCAAGTTCATCAGCAAAAGATGGTGCAGGTAGAGTGCTGCTTGATTGAGCCTGTTCAACTGCTTGAGGTTCTGGATTCTTTGCAACTTGCCATTGTTGAAACAGCAAAAAAGAAACCAGGGCCAAACCGATGAGCAGGATATTACGTTGAGAATCCATCGTTAGTTATCTCTGTCTTGTTTTTGGACTGGTGGAACGGGGTCATACCCCCCTTCATTCAAAGGGTGGCATTTTAATAGACGTTTGCCTGATAACCAACATCCTTTTACAAAACCGTGAGCTCTCAAAGCTTCTAGCGCGTAAGTGGAACAGGTTGGTGTGAACCGGCAACGAGGACCAATCAAAGGGCTGATAAACCAGCGATACAGATAAACGAGCCCAATGGCTATCCACGTGAAGGGCGAGACAGGCGTTGCCATAGCTTATCAAACAACTTAAAAATTTCCTCATTGCTTAAATCTTGCGCGCTTTTCTTCGCAATCACAACAAAATCTTTGTTTGGAAGCTGATGTTGATTGTTACGAAAGCTTTCACGAGCCAAACGCTTAAATCGGTTACGACCGACAGCCGTTTTGATTTGCTTTTTGGGAACCGCTAAACCTAATCGTGGGTGAGAAAGTTTGTTATTGCGAGCAATGATGGTGAAATGAGGCGAGCCAGCTCGATGAGCTTGCTGGAAGACGTTTTGATAATGCTCGGGAGTTAACAAACGTAACTCCCGATTAAACGCGTACGTGTTCAAAATAAACTAGCGATTATTTTGATAGGCGCGCACGGCCTTTTGCACGACGTGCGTTGATAACTTTACGACCGTTCTTAGTTGCCATGCGAGCACGGAAGCCGTGAGTACGCTTGCGCTTTAGAACTGTAGGTTGAAAAGTGCGTTTCATGATAATTACCTTTACTGATCAGTAGTTTTAGGTTCTTGTTAAACCCAGCGTGGGTATTTGCTTTCTTATATAAAGAAGCTCTTTATATAGAGAAGGACAACCGACGCCTCTCAACAAAGAGGCGGAATTGTAATCACACTCACATAATGTGTCAATGACTCAATGAGTACGAAATTCCGGCCGGGCGATTATACGTAGTGTGAGTAAAATCTCAAGGATCAATCGTTCCTGATGCTTGATCGTTACTCTATTCCTACTTGGTTAAGGAATTTTTTCAAACGAGGATCTTGTGGATTATCGAAGATATCCTGTGGAGAACCTTGCTCAACGATATTGCCTTCCGCCATGAAGATCACTCTATCAGCGACTTCTTTCGCGAATTGCATCTCGTGCGTCACCACCAGCATGGTTTGATGCTGATTAGCTAACTTCTTCATTAATGAGAGAACTTCACCAACCCATTCAGGATCCAGCGCAGAAGTTGGTTCGTCAAACAACAGCAGTTCTGGTTGCAGCGCCATCGCTCGGCCGATACCCACACGTTGTTGTTGGCCGCCAGACAATGCCGCTGGATAACTCTCACCTTTATCCCCAAGGCCGATGTCATCCAGAATTTGTTGCGCTCGTTTGAGAGCATCGGCTTTTTTCCAACCTCGAACGGTCACTAGACCTTCGGCAATGTTCTGGCGCGCATTCATGTGGGCAAACAGGGCATAGTTTTGGAACACAAAGCCAGTTCGACGACGCAGCGCTAATACTTCGGCTTTAGTGTGTTTTTGAGTATCAACGGAGATGTCATCTATCGTGATACGACCTTCATCTGCTTGTTCTAGAAAGTTCACCGTACGCAGCAAGGTTGATTTACCCGTACCACTTGAGCCGATAATCACGATGATCTCACCTTGCTTAATATCGAGGTCGATGCCTTTCAGCACTTCAGTCTCACCAAAACGTTTGTGAATATTTTCTAACTTAATCATCGTACGTACGCCTTATTCAGTTTTGCTTCTGCCCAGATTTGTACGCGAGTCAGAATTACCACCACGCCCCAGTAAATAAGAGCAACCGCAAGGAAAGCTTCAAAGAAACGGAAACTTGATGAGGCTTCCATCTGTGCTTTCGCCATGATTTCGGCCACACCAAGCGTGAAAGCGAGAGACGTTGACTTGATCATATCGATGAAATAGTTCATCAATGAAGGCAGTGCGACACGCGTTGCTTGAGGTAAAATCACTCGGCGCATTGCTTGGGATGTCGTCATACCGACCGATAAGCTCGCTTCCATTTGGCTGCGATCAATGCCAATAATGGCGGCACGAATACTTTCCGCCATATAAGCGGCAAAGTGCAGCGTTAAACCGATAACCGCTGCTGAAAAGGCGTCGATACCGACCATCAATGGAAAAATTTGCGGTAAGCCGTAATAAAGCAGGAAAAGCTGAACCAACAGTGGGGTGCCACGGAAGAAGCTGATGTACAGTTGGCTTAATTGATCCAGAACTGGCAGTTTAAATACGCGAATATTGGCTAAAATGACGGATAAAATCAGCGAAAACACCAATCCCCATGTCGCCATTTCCATGGTTGTGCCAAGATATTTCAGCAATATCGGCAGCAGTTCCAACATGTAATTAAAGTCAAATCCCATACGGCTTACCTAAAGGCTAGAGAAAAGAAAAGGTGGAAAACAAGTTCCACCTTTACGTAAGTTTATTTTAGTCCGAGAGTGATACCACTTTGCGGCCTAAAGTACAAAGAGTTCTTATTTCGTGATGTCAGCGCCAAACCACTTCACGGAAATTTTCTCTACTGTACCATCTGCGCGCATCTCAGCCAGTGCTTTGTTTACTTCTTCTTGCAGCTTACGACCTTTCTCGTTGTCAACGAAAGGCCATGCGTTTTGAATGGTCTCAAACGGTTCGCCTGCCAATTCCAGAGGAAGGCCAGTTTTCTTAATCAGCTCTAACGCAGAAAGACGATCCATTACAAACGCGTCTGCACGACCGAGCGCCACGTCATGTTCGATACCTGTGTCGTACGTTTTAATGTTGATCTTGCCGTCTTTGTCGTATTGACGCAGTAGTTGCTCAAAGTTAGAGCCTAGGTTGACCGCAACGGTTTTGCCCGCAAGATCGTCAACACCTTTGATGCTGTCGTTGCCTTTACGCACGGTAATTTGTGCGCCATCTACAACGTAAGGGTCAGCAAATAGGTATTTAGCTTTACGCTCATCAGTCATGGTGATTTGGTTGGAGATCGTATCGATACGACCAGTTTCTAAAAGACCAAATAAACCAGAGAAGTTGGCTGTTACGTATTCGATTTTGTAATCGTTACGTTTACCGATTTCATCCCACATGTCGACTTCAAAGCCTTGTAGCTTGTCTTGCTTTACAAAAGTAAACGGGAAGTAGCGACCTGACATACCAACTTTGACTTCAGTAGCGGCTTGTACGGTTGCTGCCGACAGTGCAATGGCTGCAACGGCAACCTTAATCCAGTTTTTCATAATACATCTCCATAATTTTATGGTTGGAAATACTACTGTTAGTTAGCTCAATTAAATAAATAACCAAGAGCAATAACCTAGACCTGTGAGTTATTAGATAATAGAAGAAGAATGTTAAATGTGACGAAAATGCGAACTGAACCTAGCGAAATGATCGACAAAATCAGCATTGGGAATAAAATAATACACAGACTTATCACCAATCGCTCGATCTTGTGAATTTTGCCCAATTGTGGATCGTTGTGTGGGCAAATTTGGGGCAAGGTGTGTTGATCTCATCAAGTTTGCAGAAATAATTGTGAATAACTTGGATCTTATTCACTGGATCGTCGATCAATCGCTGGCGATCTTGGTTATCAACAGGTAAAATTGCCAGTCTTTTCCGATAATTCAATTACTCAGTGGGGGCACCGTGTCATCTTCGCTTTGGCTGCAATGTTTGCAGCAGCTTCAAGAAGAGCTACCAGCTACAGAATTCAGCATGTGGGTTCGTCCGCTACAAGCGGAGCTCAATGACAATACTCTCACTCTATTCGCGCCAAACCGCTTTGTGTTGGACTGGGTGCGTGATAAGTATCTGAACAATATTACTCGCTTACTGCAGGAATACTGCGGTGGCGATATTCCTAACTTACGTTTTGAAGTGGGGAGCCGACCTGTCTCTGCTCCAAAACCAGCGCCGACACGTACGCCTGCAGATGTGGCTGCCGAGTCATCTGCACCTGCGCAATTACAGGCGCGTAAGCCAGTACACAAAACCTGGGATGACGACGCTCAAGCGATTGCGGCTATCAATCACCGCTCAAACATGAACCCAAAACACAAGTTCGACAACTTTGTTGAAGGTAAGTCGAACCAACTGGGTTTGGCTGCGGCGCGTCAGGTATCGGATAACCCAGGTGCAGCTTACAACCCACTATTCCTATACGGCGGCACGGGTTTGGGTAAAACCCACTTATTGCATGCGGTGGGTAACGCGATTGTGGATAACAACCCGAACGCAAAAGTGGTCTACATGCACTCAGAACGTTTTGTGCAAGACATGGTGAAAGCGCTTCAAAACAATGCGATTGAAGAATTCAAACGCTACTACCGCAGTGTGGATGCACTCCTTATCGATGACATCCAATTCTTTGCTAATAAAGAACGTTCACAAGAAGAATTCTTCCATACCTTCAACGCACTATTGGAAGGTAATCAGCAGATCATTCTAACGTCTGACCGTTATCCTAAAGAAATTAATGGCGTTGAAGATCGTCTTAAATCTCGCTTTGGTTGGGGTCTTACTGTTGCGATCGAGCCGCCTGAGCTTGAAACGCGTGTGGCGATCTTGATGAAAAAAGCCGAAGATCACCAAATCCACCTTGCTGATGAAGTGGCATTCTTTATTGCCAAGCGTCTGCGTTCGAACGTTCGTGAGCTCGAAGGTGCATTGAACCGTGTTATCGCGAACGCGAACTTTACTGGTCGTCCAATCACGATTGATTTTGTGCGTGAAGCGCTGCGCGATCTGCTTGCTCTACAAGAGAAGCTGGTGACGATCGATAACATTCAAAAGACCGTGGCGGAATACTACAAGATTAAAGTAGCGGACTTGCTGTCTAAGCGTCGTTCTCGTTCTGTAGCGCGTCCTCGTCAGCTGGCTATGGCGTTAGCAAAAGAACTAACCAACCATAGCTTGCCTGAAATTGGCGATGCGTTTGGGGGCCGCGATCATACGACCGTACTTCATGCTTGTCGCAAGATTGAGCAGCTGCGTGAAGAGAGCCACGACATTAAAGAAGATTACTCTAACTTGATTCGCACCCTGTCTTCGTAATCGGTTAGAATAACGGTATTCTAAGCAAATCATTTATTGAGCTGACAGCGTAAAGAGCCAAGCATGAAATTTACCATTGAACGTAGTCATTTAATCAAACCGCTACAGCAGGTTTCGGGCGCTTTAGGTGGCCGACCAACTCTGCCAATCCTGGGTAACCTACTTCTTAAAGTAGAAGAGAACGTATTGTCGATGACGGCAACCGATCTTGAAGTAGAGTTAGTAAGCAAAGTGACGCTAGAAGGTGATTTTGAAGCGGGCAGCATTACCGTTCCTTCGCGTAAGTTTCTCGATATCTGCCGTGGTTTACCGGACGATGCGATCATCACATTTGTATTAGAAGGTGATCGCGTACAAGTTCGCTCTGGTCGCAGCCGTTTCTCGTTGGCAACGCTTCCTGCGAACGATTTCCCTAATATTGAAGACTGGCAAAGCGAAGTGGAAGTATCACTGAGCCAAGCCGATCTACGTACGCTGATCGACAAAACTCAGTTCTCGATGGCGAATCAAGACGTTCGTTACTACCTCAACGGCATGTTGTTTGAAATTGACGGCACCACGCTACGCAGCGTGGCGACGGACGGCCACCGTATGGCGGTATCGCAAACTCAGCTAGGTGCGGACTTTGCGCAGAAGCAAATCATCGTGCCACGCAAAGGTGTGCAAGAATTAGTAAAGTTGATGGATGCGCCAGAGCAGCCCGTAGTACTTCAGATCGGTAGCTCCAATGTTCGTGCTGAGGTGAATAACTTTACTTTTACCTCTAAGTTGGTTGATGGTCGTTTCCCTGACTACCGCCGTGTATTGCCTCAGAGCACCAATAAGACACTAATAGCAAGTTGTGACGAGTTGCGCCAAGCCTTCTCTCGTGCTGCGATTCTTTCCAACGAAAAATTCCGTGGCGTGCGAGTGAATCTGGCTGATACTGAAATGCGCATAACCGCGAATAACCCAGAACAAGAAGAAGCGGAAGAGATGCTTGATGTAACCTTTGAAGGTGACGCCATCGAAATCGGCTTTAACGTAAGCTATGTGCTTGATGTTCTGAACACGTTGCGTTGTGAAAATGTACGTGTGTCGATGTCGGATGCTAACGCTAGCGCGTTGATTGAAAATGCCGACGATGACAGTGCCATGTACGTGGTGATGCCAATTCGTCTATAAGCCAACTGAATGCCTCTTTCTCGTCTCATCATTCAGCAGTTTCGAAACATTAAAGCCTGTGATATTGAGTTATCAGCAGGCTTTAACTTTCTTATCGGGCCGAACGGCAGCGGTAAAACCAGTGTCTTAGAAGCGGTTTATCTGCTCGGGCATGGCCGCTCATTCAAGAGCTCTCTCACCGGACGAGTGATACAAAATGAGTGTGACGAACTGTTTGTTCATGGTCGTTTTTTGAACTCGGATCAATTTGAGCTACCTATCGGCATTAATAAGCAGCGTGATGGCTCAACAGAGGTTAAAATAGGCGGTCAATCTGGACAAAAATTAGCGCAGTTGGCACAAGTTCTGCCTCTGCAGTTGATACACCCAGAAGGGTTTGATTTACTGACAGATGGCCCTAAACATCGTCGTGCGTTTATTGATTGGGGCGTGTTTCATACCGAGCCCGCTTTTTATCAAGCATGGGGAAGGTTCAAGCGCCTGAACAAGCAGCGCAACGCGTTGTTGAAAACCGCCAATAGTTATCGTGAGCTCAGTTATTGGGATCAGGAAATGGCAGGGTTGGCTGAAAACATCAGCCAATGGCGAGCAAGTTACATCGAGCAGATGAAAACCGTCGCAGAAACTATCTGTCAGACATTTTTGCCAGAATTTGAGATCCAATTGAAGTATTATCGTGGCTGGGATAAAGACACTCCATACCACGAGATACTAGAAAAGAATTTTGAGCGTGATCAGGCATTGGGATACACCTTTAGTGGCCCAAACAAAGCTGATTTGCGCATTAAAGTGAACGGAACGCCCGTTGAAGATGTTCTGTCACGCGGTCAATTAAAACTCATGGTGTGTGCATTGCGTGTAGCGCAAGGGCAACACCTGACAGAGATGGCCGGTAAACAATGCATTTACCTAATTGATGACTTCGCGTCGGAATTAGATAGCCAACGTCGCAAGCGTCTTGCTGACTGCTTAAAAGAGACGGGCGCACAAGTATTTGTAAGCTCTATCACTGAAAGCCAAATCGCCGATATGTTGGACGATAACGGTAAATTGTTTCATGTGGAACATGGCAGGATAGAGTCAAACTAGAAGAGAGAAACTCATGTCTGAAAATTACGATTCATCGAGTATTAAGGTACTGAAGGGTCTGGATGCGGTACGTAAGCGTCCAGGAATGTACATCGGCGATACGGACGACGGCACCGGCCTTCACCACATGGTTTTCGAGGTGGTGGATAACTCAATTGATGAAGCGTTGGCAGGTCACTGTAAAGACATCGTTGTGACAATTCATGAGGATAACTCGGTTTCCGTTAGCGATGATGGTCGTGGCATTCCAACAGAAATCCACTCAGAGGAAAATGTCTCTGCAGCAGAAGTAATCATGACGGTTCTTCACGCGGGTGGTAAGTTCGACGATAACTCATACAAAGTATCGGGTGGTCTTCACGGGGTAGGTGTTTCAGTAGTAAACGCACTATCAGAGAAAGTTGAGCTAACGATTCATCGTGGTGGCCATATCCATACGCAAACCTACCGCCATGGTGAGCCTCAAGCGCCACTAGCCGTTGTGGGTGATACGGATAAAACCGGTACACAAATTCGTTTCTGGCCAAGTGCCGAAACGTTCTCTAACACTGAGTTCCACTATGACATTCTGGCGAAACGCCTGCGTGAACTGTCATTCCTGAACTCTGGTGTGTCGATCAAATTGGTTGATGAACGTGAAGCGGACAAACATGATCACTTCATGTATGAAGGTGGTATTCAAGCGTTCGTTGATCACCTAAACACCAACAAAACGCCAATCATCGAAAAAATCTTCCACTTTAACTCTGAGCGTGAAGACGGCATTTCAGTTGAAGTGGCGATGCAATGGAACGATGGTTTCCAAGAGAACATCTTCTGCTTTACCAACAATATCCCACAGCGTGATGGTGGTACTCACCTTGCTGGTTTCCGTGCTGCGCTAACACGTACATTGAACAGCTTTATGGATAAAGAAGGTTTCTCGAAGAAAGCGAAAACAGCGACTTCAGGCGACGATGCGCGTGAAGGTCTAACTGCGGTTGTTTCGGTGAAAGTGCCTGATCCTAAGTTCTCAAGCCAAACAAAAGACAAACTAGTTTCTTCTGAAGTGAAATCAGCTGTTGAGTCTGCAATGGGTGAAAAACTGTCTGAGTTCCTGATTGAGAACCCGACAGAAGCGAAGATGGTTTGTTCGAAAATCATCGATGCAGCACGTGCACGTGAAGCTGCGCGTAAAGCTCGTGAAATGACGCGCCGTAAAGGTGCACTAGACCTAGCTGGTCTTCCAGGTAAACTTGCAGACTGTCAGGAAAAAGATCCGGCACTCTCTGAACTATACATAGTGGAGGGTGATTCGGCAGGCGGCTCCGCAAAACAAGGCCGTAACCGTAAGAACCAAGCAATCCTACCGCTAAAAGGTAAGATTCTTAACGTAGAGAAAGCACGTTTCGACAAGATGCTATCTTCTCAAGAAGTAGCAACACTGATCACCGCACTAGGTTGTGGTATCGGTCGTGACGAGTACAACCCGGACAAGCTTCGTTACCACAACATCATCATCATGACCGATGCCGATGTCGATGGTTCGCACATCCGTACGCTACTGTTGACCTTCTTCTACCGTCAAATGCCAGAGCTTATCGAGCGTGGCTATGTCTACATCGCTCAGCCACCACTATACAAAGTGAAAAAAGGCAAACAAGAGCAGTACATCAAAGATGAAGAAGCGATGAACCAATACCAAGTATCATTAGCTCTGGATAATGCATCGCTACACGTAAACGCAGAAGCACCTGCACTGGCTGGTGAAGCACTAGAGAAGCTTGTTCAACAGTACAATGCGGGTATTAAACTGGCGGAACGTATGAGCCGTCGCTACCCAAGTGCTTTGGTAAACGAGTTGATTTACACTCCTCGTCTAACGCCAGAGCAATGCCATGACGCATCAGTTGTGGAAGCGTGGACGAAGCAGCTTATTGAGCAGCTGAATGCGAAAGAAGTGGGTGCAAGTCAGTACAGCTACGAAGTTGAGCAGCACGAAGAGCTAGGCTTAAACTTGCCTAAGATTGTGGTTCGTACTCACGGTGTGACGCACGAACATGCAATTAGCATCGACTTCCTAAACTCGAAAGAGTACGGCAAGTTGGCTGATCTATCAGAAGCACTTGATGGACTTCTGGAAGAAGGCGCGTACATCAAACGTGGTGAGCGTACCATGCCAGTGGCAAACTTTGCAGAAGCGCTTGACTGGTTAGTGAAAGAGTCAATGCGTGGCTTAAGCCGTCAGCGCTACAAAGGTCTAGGTGAGATGAACCCAGACCAACTTTGGGAAACCACCATGGACCCAGAAACTCGTCGTATGATGCAGGTAACGATTGAAGATGCGGTAGGCGCAGATCAACTGTTCACTACGCTAATGGGTGACCAAGTAGAGCCTCGTCGTAACTTCATCGAAGAGAACGCACTGAAAGTAGCGAACCTAGACGTATAACGACACTTTTCGTGATAGTAAAAAGCAGCGAGAAATCGCTGCTTTTTTTGTTGTACCACCAGCTAAAATCGCCACTTTTTGCTAAAGCGGATGTTTTTCTGGTACTAAATGCCAACAACCCGATCAAGCCTGCCATTTTATATCTGTTTTCTTTTTTTCTCGCCATTTTGTTCGCTTGAGCGCTTTTGCTTTCTTTTTTCTGCTCGCTATAGTGCTGAAGAGCTGATGATTAAGGAGACTAAGAAAATGGTGATGACTTTCCTGAACTAAGCCGGAAGTGATGCACTTCCGGTTCAATGCACTGAATTTATTTGTAAGACAAGGCATTAAGAAGGAAATAATCATGTTTGAACGCTGGTTCTCAGCGTACTGCTTGGCGCTGCGAACTTGGTGGTTAACCAGTCGCTTTTTAACCTATCAATCACCACTAAGGTTGTTATCGCTATTTGAAACCTGCGAGCAACAAGCCCATTGCCGTAACCGAGCTCGTATTGCGGTTGGGGACACGGTTCGCTTAGTGGATGTTGAACGCGCCTATCAATATCGCATGACATTGGTCAGCTCGCGCAAGGGGCAACCCATGACAGGTATGCTCGCGGTCGATTCTTATTTGGGGTCTCGACTGTTAGGTCGAGCTAAAAATGATGCGCTCGAAGTGGAAATTTTTAATCAGCGACGCTGCTTTGTGATTACTGAAATTGTTCATCAATCGCAGCCACCAGCTCAGAAAATGCTGTGTGGTTGTCTGTTGTGCCAATAAATAGAGGTGAAGTCATGAGTAAGAAAGAAAAGAAACAACCGCAGTTGAGTCTAAAAGAAAAGCGCAAACTAAAGCAGGAAAAGGCGGCAGAAAAGGGCGTTGTAAAAGCGCGTAAATCCTCCCGCAAGTAAAGTGTAGATTGAGCCCTCCAGAACGGCGGGCTTTTTATCACTGATCGCGAAGTGATGAGGAACTAAGCTGTTCAAGGGGATAGTGGATGCTTTAAAAATTTTTTATTTTTTCCCTTGAAAGTCATTTTTGACGACCTTATATCTAGTTGTGAAGAGGGTGACTGGCTTGCTAGAGACTAGAAGACCAGCCCTCTGAAATCGCTAAAACGAGATCGCTCAGAAGAGGATATGGCGTTTTAGCACACAACTTAAACCTTTAGATTCAATATCATGTCTCCGAGCCAAACCAAGGCCAGTGGAATGATAAGAATCTCTTAGTTCGGCGTTGGTTTTTGCATAAACACGCCAGTAGGATGGAACTCATCTGAACTAAGACTATTGCTTAATTAAGAGGATAGATTTATGCGTAATGTAGATTTCTCACCACTATACCGTAATGCAATTGGCTTTGATCGTCTGCTAAACCTGATGGAAGCGAATACAGCGAAAAATACTTCTGGCGGTTACCCTCCATACAACATTGAGCAAAAAGACGAGCACAACTACCGTATTACTATGGCCGTTGCTGGCTTTGCTGAAGAACAGCTCGATCTGACTCAAAACGAAAACATGTTGATTGTGAAGGGCGAACGTAAAGCAGAAGAAGGCAAAAACTACGTTTACCAAGGTATTGCAGAACGTGATTTTGAACGTAAATTCCAGCTAGCGGATTACGTAAAAGTCGTGGGTGCATCAATGGAAAACGGTCTGCTTCATATCGATTTAGTTCGTGAAATCCCTGAAGCCATGCAACCACGTAAGATTGCTATCGGTGGCAACAACCTGATTGAGAACAACTAATCAGTTAACCACCCGGTTATAGAATGAGAAAGAGCGCCATATGGGCGCTCTTTTTAGTTTGGGTGCTTTCAAAACCGCTATTTCAAAGCCGTAATTTCAAAGAGAAGAACGGCTGAGTTCAATCCGTCTATTTACCTTCGCGGTAAGCCTTTTCCACTTCTTCAGCGATAATCGCAATGCCTTTTTGCATCATCTCATCATCTTGAACGTAGTTCATACGCAGGCATTGGTGCGCGTGATCCCACTCGTCTTGCTGACCAATAAAGAAATATTCACCAGGGACAATCAATACGCCACGCGCTTTCAAGCGTTGGTACAGTTCCATTGTTGTGATTGGCAGTTCATCAAACCATAACCACAAGAAGATAGCGCCTTCCGGCTTGTGGATGCGGAATCGCTCATCGGTAATTGCTTGTTGGAGCAGTTCAACCGCACGTTGTGATTTTTGCTTGTAGAACGGCTTAATCACCTCTGAACTCAGTTTAAGAAGATCGCCTTTGCCAATTATATGGTTTGCCAGCGCTGGACCAACACTGCCCGGCGCTAGGCTGATGATGCCGTTCATATTGGTTAATGCTTGCGTGATTTCTTCACTCGCAATCACAATGCCACAACGCACGCCCGGCAAGCCAAGTTTAGATAGGCTCATGCATAGGATGGTGTTTTCATTCCAGAACGGTTCGACATCTTCAAAGATGATGTTCGGGAAAGGTAGACCGTAGGCGTTATCGATGATCAGCGGGATGTTGTTCTCACGTGCTAGCTTGTCCAGCTTACGTACTTCTTCGTCTGTCAGTACATTACCCGTTGGGTTGGTTGGACGAGATGCACAGATTGCCGCAACAGAGTCGTCGACGGTTAGCTGCTCAAAATCGACGTGGTATTTAAACAGACCGTTATCTAACAGCTCGATTTCTGGGTGGTAAGAGATAAAGATATCTTCATCAATGCCAGCATCACCATAACCGATGTACTCAGGTGCGATAGGCAGTAGCACTTTCTTATGCGAACCATCTGGCTGTTTACCTGCCAACAAGTTGAACAAGTAGAAAAAGCCACTTTGGCTGCCGTTAGTTAGGCTGATGTTTTTTTCGGAAATATCCCAGCCGTAAGTTTCACGGAATAACTGAGCTAGCGCTTTGACGAACGCGTCTTTACCCTGCGGGCCATCGTAGTTGGCGAGGGCGGCGACGAGCTCCCCACTGGCGAGCATTTCCTCACTGGCTTGGTGAAAGTAATCGAGCATGGCAGGAATGGCGGCAGGATTACCTCCACCGAGCATGATGGCACCTGGTGTGCGCAGACCATCATTCAAATCGTCCATTAACTGCGTAATACCTGAATACTGATTAAATTTTTCACCAAACTTTGAGAACTGCATGCTGACTTATACCTAATTCATTGTGATTGCTTTGTGTATGTTTATGCCGATGTTTTATCGGCTTATCGAGTAATCCTTGACCTTACCTCAATGTGTAATTAACGCAAAGTGTGAATTAAGCCGAAAAAGAAAAAAGTGCGTCATCAGACCAGAGGGACGAGACTAAATGGCAAAAAGAACAATAAAAAAGGGAAGCTTATGCTTCCCTTGCTGGTGGAGAGAGTGTGATTTACTCACCGGTGTAAACAATCAGTACCTTGTCGTCTTGGTATTGGCGTTCGAACGCGTAGTAACCTTCTTGATTGCGAGTGATGTGCTTACCTTGAGCAACCGCTGGGTGGCGTTTACGGAATTCACCCAATTTTTGCCAATGTTGCAGCAGATCTTCACGCTCGCCATGAATCTTATCCCATGGCATATCTGAGCGTGTGCCTTGGTGGGCGTCTGAACCAGTAATGCCAAAATCACGAGCTATCTCATCACCGTAATAGATCTGTACTGCACCCGGAGCCAGCATCAGAGCATTTGCCGCACGTGCTTGGTCATCAAAGCTGCGGCTGCGAGCTGACCAAAACAGTTGTGTATCGTGTGAAGACAGGTAGCTCAACACATTGAACTCAGGATCGGTATTGATGCGCTCTGCATAGCGGCGGTAATCATTATCAAGTTGAGCGAAACACTTCAGCGCTTTTGGTGCTACATCAGATTGGAACTCGAAGTTGATGATGGAATCGAAGCCGTTATCGAAATACGGGCTCTTCACTACGCTGTGTGCCCACACTTCACCTGTCATCCAGAAAGGTAGGTCATCCAAGGCTTTGTCCGGGTTGTTTTGCTTCCATTGAGCAAGCGCTTGGGTGGTGCTGGCTTTCAGCTCTGCCCACGCTTCCATTTCAACGTGTTTTGCGGTGTCGACACGGAAGCCGTCAATGCCGTAGTCACGTACCCAATCGGATAACCAGGTAATCAGGTGTTCACGTGGGGTTTGCAGCTCATCTTGCGCATTGGTGTCTTTATTGCGGAAGAAGTTTGGTAATCCGGTTTTCTGAGTCGATTCGGTTTTGAGATCCGGTAGGTAGTTCAAAGACATGGTGATGTCGTTGTAGCCCGGAGCATCGTAGTCGCCAATGTCGGTGCGAATCCAGTCTTTGCCCCACCATTTATCCCACGCTTCGCTATCACCGTATTTGATGTAGTCGTTGAAGCTGTGCCAGCTTTGTCCTGATTTTGGCTGCCAGTCGGTCCATTTTTCACCAAGGACTTGTTTGGCTTCTTGGTCATCAAGGTAAAGCTGACCAAAGCCGAATTCCTGCATGTCTGCTAATGTCGCATAACCTGTGTGGTTCATGACTACATCCCAAATCACGCGGATACCTTTCTTGTGGGCGGTATCGACGAAGGTTCTGAGTTCATCTTCGGTACCCATGTTGGCATCAAGCTTGGTCCAGTCTTGATGGTAGTAGCCGTGGTAGCCGTAGTGCTTAAAGTCGCCTTTATCGCCGCCGCCAACCCAGCCGTGGATTTGTTCCAGTGGTGAGGTTATCCAGATAGCATTCACACCAAGTGATTCGATGTAATCGAGTTTTTTCGTCAGACCCGCTAAGTCACCACCGTGGAAGGTACCAATCTCATATTTTCCGTCTTTACTGCGACCGTAGCTGTTGTCGTTGTCAGGGTTGCCATTGTAGAAGCGGTCAGTCATGACGAAGTACACTGTTGCGTTATCCCAGCTGAACGGTTTGTCGGCTTGCTGTTCAACTTCTTCTAGCAGCAATAGACCTTGGCTCATAGGACCCGGCTGCATGGTGACGCTGCCATTGGCGACTGTGGCTTCTTGTCCGGTTAAGGCGTCACGAACCACAGTGCCATCATTAAAGGTTTGAGTAACGTTGATGGCTTTTGGCGCGTCAGTTGCGACAGGGCAAGAGTAGGTGATGTCCTGACTCTGTTTTGGTTTGATTTTTACCGTCAGCTCATTGGTGGTTGGATTGAGCGTAAATTGATAGGTATTGGCTTTGAAGATGCGCAGCGGCATTTGTGCATCAGTGGCGCAGTTATCCATTTTTAATGGACGATTGAATTTGATGCGATCTTCTTCTGCTAGAGCAAAGCTACTGCCACAGCTTTGCTTGCTGTCAGCAATGGTAAAGCTATAACTGCCTTTTTCGAGTTTTTGCTCGGCGACAAGTAAGCCTTGTGAGTTTTCCTCAAAAACAGCGGTATCATCACCAACGCTTAGTACGATGGCATTTTCTGGAATCTGGCTGCAGGCACTTAGTAGACCGATAGAGAGTGCGAGAATTGTTTTTTTCATTGTGTCCTTCCCCCGAATAAACAGTCCAGTTATAGCAAAACTGTGCCTCTACAATCCGAGCTCTACACCAACAAGTTAAACGCGTCTCACCCTACAAATTTTAGTCTTGTTCACAAAATGAATAATAAGCGTCACCTTCATCGGTTTGAAGGCAACAAAAAAGGGAAGCATCTGCTTCCCTTTTACTTATTTCTTAATCACTTCGAAGAGTAATGAATTACTTTTGAAGCAAAGAAATGTCTGCGATCTGTAGGAACAGGTTACGCAGGTTGTTCAGTAGTGTCAGACGGTTCTTCTTAAGTGCTTCGTCGTCTGCCATTACCATTACGTTATCAAAGAACGCATCAACTGGTTCACGTAGGTCAGCTAGCTTGCTTAGGGCTTCTTGGTAGTTACCTGTAGCAAATGCTGGCTCTAGCGCTTCCGTCATTACTTCAACGCTTTCTGCTAGTGCTTTCTCTGCGTCTTCTTGTAGAAGTGCTAGGTCGATGTCTGCTGCTAGTTCGCCGTCGAATTTCGCTAGGATATTACCTACACGTTTGTTCGCTGCTGCTAGAGACTCTGCTGCTTCTAGTTCACGGAAGTGAGAAACCGCTTTAACTCGTTGGTCGAAGTCTGCTGGTTTCGTCGGACGACGAGCTAGAACCGCTTGAATGATGTCTACGCTGAAGCCTTCGTCTTGGTACCAAGCACGGAAACGACCAAGCATGAACTCGATAACGTCTTGCTCAACGTTGTCGTTGGTTAGGCGATCGCCAAACAGTGACTTCGCTTTCGCTACTAGGTCAACAAGATCTAGGTTGTAGCCGTATTCAACGATGATACGTAGTACACCTAGAGATGCGCGGCGTAGTGCGAATGGGTCGCTGCCTTTAGGTGCTTGACCAATACCGAAGATACCTACGATAGTGTCTAGCTTGTCTGCCATTGCAACTGCAGTTGAAACACCGTTAGATGGCAGTTCATCACCTGCGAAACGAGGCATGTATTGCTCGTTCAGTGCTACTGCAACTTCTTCTGCTTCACCGTCGTGGCGAGCGTAGTGCATACCCATAACACCTTGAGTATCCGTGAATTCGAATACCATTGAGGTCATTAGGTCACATTTTGCTAGTAGACCAGCACGCTTTGATTTCTCAACGTCAGCACCGATTTGCTCAGCAATGTAGCCAGCAAGCTCTGTGATGCGGTCTGTTTTGTCTTTGATCGTACCCAGTTGCTTTTGGAAGATCGCTTGCTCTAGTTCAGGCAGACGGTCGATAAGCGGACGCTTACGGTCTGTGTTGAAGAAGAATTCTGCGTCAGCAAGACGAGGACGAACCACTTTCTCGTTACCTTCGATTACGTAACGAGGCTCTTTTGATTCGATGTTCGATACGAAGATGAAGTTAGGTAGTAGCTTCTTGTTTTCATCGTAAACAGGGAAGTACTTCTGGTCACCCTTCATGGTGTAAACCAACGCTTCAGAAGGCACTTTTAGGAACTCTTCTTCAAACTTCGCTGTTAGTACTACTGGCCATTCAACAAGAGACGTTACTTCTTCTACTAAGTCATCTTCTAGGTCAGCGATACCGCCAACCGCTGCTGCCGCTTTTTGTGCGTCAGCTAGGATGATTGCTTTACGCGCTTCGTAATCTGCCATTACTTTACCGCGCTCTTCTAGGATTGCAGGGTATTGCTCAGCAGAATCGATAGCGAACTCTTGCTCACCCATGAAGCGGTGACCACGGATAGTGCGGTCAGAAGCAACACCAAGGATCTCGCCTTCGATTAGGTCGCTGCCCATTAGCATGGTTAGCGTCTTAACTGGACGGATAAATTGAGTCGTTTTGTTACCCCAGCGCATTGGTTTTGCGATAGGTAGGTTTGCTAGTGCTTTCGCTGCAAGTTCAACGACGATCTCAGACGTTGGCTGACCTTTCACTTCTTGTTTGAACAGTAGCCATTCGCCTTTGTCTGTAACCATGCGCTCTGCTTGGTCAACCGTGATGCCACAACCGCGTGCCCAGCCTTGAGCCGCTTTTGTTGGGTTGCCTTCCGCGTCAAACGCTGCAGAAACCGCAGGACCACGTTTTTCAACAACTTTGTCATACTGGCTGTCTGCTAGTGCTGCGACTTTAAGTGCAAGACGACGAGGCGCCGCGAACCATTTCACGCCTTCGTGAGCAAGCTCAGCGCCTTTTAGTTCTGCTTCGAAGTTTGCTGCGAATGCTTCAGCTAGAGTGCGAAGTTGCGTTGGTGGTAGCTCTTCTGTACCTAGCTCGATTAGAAATTCTTTTGCCATGTTACTCTACCCCTTACGCTTGTTCTTTCTTACACATTGGGAAGCCAAGAGCTTCACGCGATGCGTAGTATGCTTCTGCAACTGCTTTAGTCAGGTTGCGGATGCGTAGGATGTAACGTTGGCGTTCAGTTACTGAGATCGCTTTACGTGCGTCTAGTAGGTTGAATGCGTGACCGGCTTTTAGGATGCGCTCGTAAGCAGGTAGTGGCAGTGGCTTTTCAAGCTCAAGTAGCTCTTTACACTCTTTTTCACACTGTTCGAAGAAGCCAAATAGGAATTCAACGTCTGCGTGCTCGAAGTTGTAAGTCGATTGCTCTACTTCATTTTGGTGGAAGATGTCACCGTAAGTCACTTTGCTGCCGTCTGGTGCGATGTTCCAAACTAGGTCGTAAACAGAGTCTACTTCTTGGATGTACATTGCTAGACGTTCGATACCGTAAGTGATCTCACCAGTTACTGGCTTACACTCAAGACCGCCAACTTGCTGGAAGTAAGTAAACTGAGTCACTTCCATGCCGTTTAGCCAAACTTCCCAGCCTAGACCCCATGCGCCTAGTGTTGGGTTTTCCCAGTTGTCTTCTACGAAACGGATGTCGTGTACAAGAGGGTCAATACCAAGAACTTCAAGGGAGCCAAGGTACAACTCTTGAATATTGTCAGGCGATGGTTTTAGCGCTACTTGGAATTGGTAGTAGTGCTGAAGACGGTTAGGGTTTTCACCGTAACGGCCATCAGTAGGACGACGTGAAGGTTGTACGTAAGCTGTCGACATTGGCTCTGGGCCAAGCGCTCGTAGACAGGTCATTGGGTGAGAGGTACCCGCACCCACTTCCATATCTAGCGGTTGAACAATGGTACAACCATTTTGAGCCCAATAATCCTGCAGCGCGAGGATCATTCCCTGGAAGGTTTTGATATCGTATTTTTGCATAAGTCAGGTTCGCGCGATTCTCTTGTTACTCGTTAATTCGTCATCTATGCCGAGTTTTTCAACTCTAACAACGGCGATAAAGAGTAATTACGGTTGAATAAATTAACAATCTAGTATAACCAGATATTGAGCATGGGAGTAGAGCTAATCTTGATTAATTCGTGGGCGATTTTCTCCTTTAATGAATTTTTACCGCGTTATCTGCTGTATTTTTCCTAAAAGGGAGTTTTTGCCTGCTTTGGCTCTTGAGAAGCGCAACAAAGGTGGCTAGAATTGCGCCTGTCTTTGGGGAGTAGCTTACCTGATGAAGTTTCTGTTTCATCTGGTTCGTCCGTCAACATAATTGGTGCAAAATCACCATGGCGTTCGAGACTTGAAGCCTTTCAAGTTTAGCAAGACCTTAGACAAATCATCACGAACCGGGGTAGGGGCGTGAGGTTTGTCTTCGGTTAAAAATAATAATCCCTGCCCCAATGAGCATGTCGTGAGCGTTTTAGCTATTTCAATTACTACTGTAGCGTTAGCAGAAATTGGCGATAAGACCCAATTGCTATCTCTATTACTCGCAAGTCGTTACCGAAAACCAATCCCAATTATTGCAGCAATCTTTTTGGCAACTATCGCCAACCACGCTTTGGCTGCATGGTTAGGTGTGGTTGTCGCAGACTATCTATCACCTGAGATTTTAAAGTGGGTGCTGGTGGTCAGTTTTGTCGCGATGGCGGCTTGGGTTCTGATCCCGGACAAACTGGATGATGACGAGCAGATTTCTAATCGAGGCCCATTTATTGCCAGCTTTATCGCGTTCTTCGTTGCGGAGATAGGCGATAAAACTCAGATCGCCACTTCCATCTTAGGGGCGCAATACGCGGATGCGTTAAGTTTGGTGATTATCGGTACCACAATCGGTATGCTGCTGGCGAATGTTCCTGTGGTCCTGATTGGTAAATTGTCGGCCGACAAGATGCCTTTAGGACTAATCCGTAAAATCACCGCATTTTTGTTTATTGCTCTGGCAATAGGGGCTGCACTGTTCTGATTTTTTACACGTGAAATGATGTGAGTTATCAATCATTAGTGGCGTGCTGCGCGAGTTCAAACTCTGACTCAAAATCGTTCCGTTGCGTGACGGATGACATATAAGTGTCATACTTGTCATGGTAGTTTAATGGTGTGAATGATAGCGAGAGGGCAAGTTTATGCTTACACGTTACATGGGGATGTCCCCGAAGAGTCAGAGTTATTTATTCACTTTTGGTTTAGCGCTGTGTTTACTAGCGATGGTGCTAACTGATATGTGGTTACCGATTGTAGCAGGATCGTTCGTTCTTACTGGATTGACAGTAGAAGCGTGGATTCGTGTCGCTCACATCATTCCTATGCATGAAGAGATGCGGGCAATGAAGAAACAACTTAACAAGCTCCAATCAGAAGTTCGCACACTTGAATACGACGAATAAACAAACGGCAGCCAATATTGGCTGCCGTTTTTAGTTCGACCAGATTATTCCAATCCTTTCTTGATCAGGTACTGATACGGAACTTGCTCCGTTTGTGCCGCAACTAATTGGTGGTCCATAAAGCGGCAGAAACTCGGAATGTCTCGAGTCGTGGATGGATCGTCTGCTTTGACCAGCAAAATCTCACCATCTTGCATGTTGCGAATTGTCTTCCTGACCATCATCACTGGCTCTGGGCAGCGCAGTCCTTCCGCCTCTAATGTCTTGTTTGCCAGTTCAGGATTAAAGCTCATAGTGTGATTCTCGTAACTAACTGAGCGTTGAATTTTACTTTCGTTGAAAAAATATTCAATAACCACTTGGCAAACCGAATTTTTTGTTTTACCTTGAATTAACAATTTGGTAACAACTGGCAAAGGAGAGGCAATGTTAACAGCGTTAGACAGACTTACGATTTACTCAGTGCTGTGTTTTATCTCGTTTTGTGCATTGGTACTCAGGACGCCAGCTGACACCTCTTTGACGCCTCTTGTAGGCATGGTTGCCACTATTATTGGGATTTGGATCGAGATGCGCAGATGGTCTGGCGCATCTGAGCAAGAAAATTAGCGCTTCTTGCTTGGATCAGAATGCTTTTAATAACGCTCACCTATTTTTACCGACACTTCATTCCGACACTATCCCCATTTTTCTTGGGCTTCCCCGCTGAAAGGCGGGATTTTTTTTGCCTAAAGAGTACAATTTACCCAAACACATACAAAATAAGTGGCTAATTCGTGGAACTGGAAGACATCTATCGCCGAGATTTAAATTTACTGGTTGCGTTGCGAGTACTGATAGAAGAAAACAGTGTCAGTAAGGCGGCAACACGTCTGAACCTGAGTCAATCGGCAATGAGTCGCGTGCTTGGTCGTCTGCGTGACTTATTGGGAGATCCGCTGTTTACTCGTCAGGGACAGCATTTGATCCCAACTCAGAAAGCGTTAGAGATCGATCGCTCATTGGGCGAACCATTAGAGTCTTTACGTCAGTTGTTATCTCCGGTTGAGTTTGACCCATTGCAATGCGTACAGACTTTCAACATCGTGACCACCGATTATGCCATGCAAACGATCTTACCGTTCGCTTTGCCGAGAATTTACCAAGAAGCACCAAACGTGTCTTTCAACTTCTTACCACTGCAACACGACCGTTTATCAGATCAGCTCACTTATGAAGGTGCAGACTTAGCGATTTGTCGCCCGACAGGTCCGGTGGAGCCTCTACGCAGTGAAGTGTTGGGGCGAGTGGGGGTGCTGTGTATGCTTTCAAAACAGCATCCATTAGCGGATAAAGAAATGAGCTTGGATGATTATCTGAGTCATCCACATGCCATGATCGCCATCAGTGATGGTGTTAAGGCACTGATCGAACAAGCTTTGATGGAGAAACCTAAGCGTAAAATGGTTCTGCGGGCTTATCATTTAGAAGCCGCATTGGCGATCATGGATACCTTGCCAATTATCATCACAGTGCCAGCGGACTTGGCGTATCTGGTTGCCGAGCGTTATGACTTGGTGGTGAAACCGTTACCATTCCAATTCACGCCGTTTGAATACTCGATGATTTGGCATGCGCGTTGCGAGCATTCTCCCGCTCAAGAATGGTTAAGAACGATTGTGCGTGAAGAGTGTAGCCGTCTGATAGCTAAACGTATCGAAGATATGGGACTGAACTGCTAACAAAAAAGAGCCAGCAATGCCGGCTCTTCGTCTGTTTACACTGAGTCAGTGTTTATAGCTTGATAACCACACGACCCGTTACTTGACCGTTGGTGATGTCTTCTGCATATTTCGGTGCTTCAGCAAGAGCAACTTCAGTACACGCTTGCTCGAAGTAGCTGTCTGGTAGTAGCTCGACCAGCTTTTCCCATGCTGCGATACGTTTCTCTGTTGGGCACATTACTGAGTCCACACCTTGTAGGCGAACATTACGTAGGATGAACGGCATCACTGTGGTTGGTAGATCAAAACCACCTGCAAGACCACAAGCTGCAACTGCACTGTTGTAATCCATTTGCGCCAATACTTTAGCCAGTACTTTGCTGCCTACAGTATCAACCGCACCTGCCCATACTTGCTTTTCAAGTGGACGTGCTGGTTCTTCAAATTCAGTACGGTCGATGATGCGGCTAGCACCTAGTTTTTCAAGTAGCGGGCCATTTTTTTCTACACGACCTGTCACTGCAGCAACTTTGTAGCCAAGCTGTGCTAGAAGCGTTACTGCGACTGAGCCTACACCGCCACTTGCGCCAGTTACAAGGATTTCACCATTTTCAGGTTTGATGCCTGCATCAAGCAGTGCTTGAACACATAGCATGCCTGTGAAACCAGCAGTACCAACCATCATTGCTTTCTTGCTGTCTAGACCTTTTGGTAGTGGTACTAGCCAATCTGCTTTTAGACGAGAACGCTGAGACATACCACCCCAGTGGTTTTCACCCACGCCCCAGCCAGTAAGGACAACTTTGTCACCAGCTTGGTAGCGGTCGTCTTCTGAGCTTACTACCGTACCTGCTAGGTCAATACCTGGCACCATCGGGAAGTTACGGATGATTTTACCTTTACCTGTGATCGCAAGACCGTCTTTGTAGTTTAACGATGAGTAATCAACGTCAATCAGAACGTCGCCTTCAGGCAGTTGTGTTTCATCGATTTGCTCGATGTTAGCGATAGTACGTTTGTCTTCTTGATTTAGA
The DNA here is from genome assembly GCF_033338635.1 of Vibrio sp. Vb1755. NCBI lineage: Bacteria > Pseudomonadati > Pseudomonadota > Gammaproteobacteria > Vibrionales > Vibrionaceae > Vibrio > Vibrio sp. Vb1755. The sequence goes on from NZ_JAWOTA010000017.1 coordinate 92,567, forward strand.
ACTAGAGCATTAAACATAAGGTTCTCCGATTGTGCGGTAGCATGACTCTGGGTCACATGCAGCAAGATATCAACTGGTCTAAGTGTATGTCTTCTTTGTCTATGAATAAAATGAAACTTGAGCATTTAATGTATGCTCTTCATGCATGTTTGATGTAAAACAAAGGGCGACATCAATTGTCGCCCTTAAGTGTAATACTAAAAATTTTAGTACTAGTTCATTTGCTTATGATTGTTGGCTCGATCACTACAACAACGTCTTGAACTGTTATGGTCGTTCAAATACTGTCGCAATGCCCTGACCCAAACCGATACACATGGTGGCCAGACCGTATTTCGCGTCTTTCGCTTCCATTAGGTTGATCAACGTTGTTGAGATACGTGAACCAGAACAGCCGAGTGGATGACCCAATGCTATCGCACCACCGTTAAGGTTGACCTTCTCATCCATAACATCAAGCAGGCCTAAGTCTTTAGCACACGGCAGAGACTGCGCGGCAAATGCTTCGTTTAGCTCAACCACATCCATGTCTTCAATTGAAAGACCGGCACGCTTGAGCGCTTTTTTCGTCGCAGGTACAGGACCGTAACCCATGATAGAAGGATCGCAGCCCGCAATGGCCATACCTTTAATGCGTGCACGAATCTTCAAGCCAAGCTCATTGGCTTTCTCTTCACTCATGATCAACATCGCTGATGCACCATCGGACAGAGCCGATGATGTACCGGCTGTTACTGTACCGTTTGCTGGGTCGAACACTGGGCGAAGTTGAGATAGACCTTCAACGGATGTTTCAGGGCGAATCACTTCGTCGTAATCCAGAGTGAACAGTGTGCCGTCTGCTGCGTGGCCTTCAATTGGTAGAATTTCGTTTTTAAAACGACCCTCTACGGTTGCTGCGTGCGCACGAGCGTGAGAGCGAGCGGCAAACTCGTCTTGTTGCTCACGGCTAATACCATGTAATTTACCAAGCATTTCAGCCGTTAAGCCCATCATGCCCGCAGCTTTTGCTACGTTCTTTGACATACCTGGGTGAAAGTCTACACCGTGGTTCATTGGCACATGCCCCATGTGCTCAACACCACCAATTAGGCAGATTTCAGCATCGCCAGTCATGATGGCACGTGTACCGTCGTGAAGCGCTTGCATTGATGAGCCACACAAGCGGTTCACCGTCACGGCGCCAATTTCAATCGGCAGACCAGCAAGCAGCGCCGCATTACGTGCAACGTTAAAGCCTTGCTCTAGTGTTTGCTGTACACAGCCCCAGTAGATGTCTTCAATCTCGCTTGGGTTCACTTGTGGGTTACGCGCAAGAATGCCTTTCATTAGGCGCGCAGATAGATCTTCTGCTCGTGTATGACGGAAAGCACCACCTTTAGAGCGACCCATTGGAGTACGTAGACAATCGACTACGACAACATTTCTTGTTTGATTAGTCATTTTAGAATCCCTCCTTAGATAGAACCTTGCTGTTGTGCACCGTAAAAGCTTTCACCTTTCGCCGCCATATCAATCAGCATTTGCGGTACTTGGTACATCGCACCTAGCTCGGCGTGTTGTTTTGCCATTTCAACGTATTCAGCAATACCCACGCTGTCTAGATAGCGGAATACGCCACCGCGGAATGGAGGGAAACCAAGACCATAAACCAGTGCCATATCCGCTTCTTGTGGAGTGGCAATGATGCCTTCTTGTAGGCACAGCACCACTTCGTTGATCATTGGAATCATCATACGTTGAATGATGGTCTGATCGTCAAAGTCCTGCTTATCGGCACAAACGTCAGCAAGTACCGGTAAGATCGCTTCGGAGAAGGTTTTCTTCGGCTTACCTTTTTTATCTATGGTGTAGCTGTAGAAGCCATTACCATTTTTCTGACCATATTTGTCTGCTTCGAACAGTGCATCAATCGCATCACGACCTTGTTTACCCATACGCTCAGGGAAACCGTCAGCCATCACAGCTTGTGCGTGGTGCGCGGTATCAATGCCGACTACGTCAAGCAAGTACGCCGGTCCCATCGGCCAGCCAAACTTACGCTCCATGACTTTGTCGATTTTCGTAAAGTCAGCACCATCACGAAGTAGCATGCTGAAGCCGCCAAAGTATGGGAACAATACGCGGTTAACGAAGAACCCTGGGCAGTCATTAACGACAATTGGTGATTTGCCCATTTTCGCAGCATACGCCACAACACGATTGATGGTTTCATCAGAGGTGTGCTCACCACGGATGATCTCAACAAGAGGCATACGATGCACTGGGTTGAAGAAGTGCATACCACAGAAGTTTTCTGGGCGTTTTAGTGATTTTGCCAATAGGTTGATAGGAATCGTCGAGGTGTTTGAGGTGATAACGGTGTCGTCACCGACATGGGACTCAACTTCACTCAAAACTGCTGCTTTTACTTTCGGGTTTTCAACGACAGCTTCAACAATCACATCAGAGTTTTCAATACCTGCGTAATGTAAGCTCGGTGTGATTGATGCTAAAATACCCGCCATCTTAAAGCCATCAATGCGACCGCGAGATAAGCGTTTATTCAGCAGCTTAGATGCTTCAGTCATGCCTAGGTCGAGCGACGCTTGTGCGATGTCTTTCATCAAGACTGGCACACCTTTTAGCGCTGATTGGTAAGCAATGCCGCCACCCATGATACCTGCACCTAATACGGCTGCACGTTGCGTGTCTTTACTTGCTGACTTCGCTGCTTTTTTCGCAATGCCTTTGATGTATTGATCATTAAGGAAGAGGCCAACGAGTGATTTTGCTTCTTCCGATTTAGCCAATTTCACGAAGTGCTTACGTTCAATGTCTAACGCTTCATTACGTGCAAAGCGAGCACCTTCTTCAATCGTGATAACGGCTGTCATTGGGGCAGGGTAGTGAGGACCTGCTTTTTGTGCCACCAGACCCTTCGCCATGGTGAAGCTCATCATTGATTCAAGCTTACTCAGCGTTAGCGGAGATGTTTTCTGTGCTCGGCGTGCTTGCCAGTCAAGTTTCTCGTTAATTGCAGAGTTAAGAGTTTGTAGTGCTGATTCGTATAAAGCATCAGTCTCTACAACTGCATCGAGTAAGCCAATTTTCAATGCTTCATCAGCTCGGCATGCTTTACCTTGGGTGATGATTTCCATTGCGCTGTCTGCGCCAATAACGCGAGGTAAGCGTACACAACCACCAAAGCCTGGCATGATTCCCAGTTTCGTTTCTGGTAGGCCGATGCTGGTGGTTTTGTCACCAATACGCATGTCTGTTGCTAGCACACATTCACAACCGCCACCAAGAGCGTGGCCTTTGATCACTGAGATGGTCGGAACGGGTAAGTCTTCTAATTTGTTAAAGATGCTATTAGCAAATTGCAGCCATTGGTCGAGCTCGGCATCCGTTTTAGCAAACAGACCTAAAAACTCGGTAATGTCTGCGCCTACAATGAATGCGTCTTTATCTGAAGTGAGCAACAACCCCTTGAGGCCTTGATGGGCAATGAGCGCATCAAGAGCTTTATCTAGCGATTCCAATGTCGCTAGGTCGAGTTTGTTGACGGATTTTGGAGAGCAGAAGCTTAGCTCTGCAATACCATCTTGTATTTCCTTTACCTGTAGGGTTTCGGCTTGGTAAATCATTGTCTATCTCCATGACATACAATCGTGGATTGTCTGTATACCTATTTCAACGACGCCGTGTACCTCGGCAAATAGGTATCGAGGAAGTCGTTTTATTTTTGTTCTGGTTTGACCAGTAAAGTTAGTTTGGATCGTGGATTGTCTAATTTCAATACATTTTTTAAACAAGTGTTTAACATTGTGCGCTGTGGCAGATCTTATGCGACGGGTAAATCACACTCGTGATAGACTTCAGGCAAATAGACCTGAATCCATAATCCTATGAATGACAAGCCTTATCTGATTCCAGCAGAGCCCGCTCAATTTGAAGAAGAAATTAAAAAGAGCGTATTCATTACTTATTTAGCGCACACGCCAAGTATCGAAGCTGCAAAAGCATTTGTTGATCAAATCAAAGCTAAACACGCTGATGCTAGACATAACTGTTGGGGCTTTGTTGCTGGTCGCCCGGAAGATTCAATGAAATGGGGCTTTAGTGATGATGGGGAGCCGTCCGGAACAGCAGGCAAACCAATCCTGGCGCAGCTGTCTGGATCTGGGGTGGGGGAGATCACGGCTGTGGTCACGCGATACTCTGGTGGAATCAAGTTAGGTACAGGCGGCTTGGTTAAAGCGTATGGGGGTGGGGTTCAACAAGCGCTCAAGCTGCTTCAAACTATTGAGAAAAAAATAACCACAAAGCTCAGACTAACGTTAGACTATGGGTTTATGCCGATCGCACAATCAATCATGCCGCAATTTGGTGCGATAGAAGTCGAGGCTGAATACAGCGATCAGGTCGTATTAGTGGTGGAAATTGAGCTTCGAGAAGTGAGCGCGTTTACCCAAGCAATCATCAATAAAAGCGGGGCAAAGGCAATTGTCACTCCGCTAGACGGACAATAATGAAAAACAGGAAGCAACAGGGACAGCTTCGCTAGTCAATTTATCCATGCAATTTCGTTCAATTATTCGAATCGTCGGGCTACTGCTCGCACTCTTTAGTGTCACTATGCTTGCGCCAGCACTCGTTGCGCTGATCTATCGAGATGGTGCTGGTGTGCCTTTTGTCACGACATTTTTTGTTCTGCTGTTTTGTGGGGCCGTTTGTTGGTACCCAAACCGCAGGTATAAGCACGAGCTTAAAGCTCGAGATGGCTTTCTTATTGTCGTCTTATTCTGGACAGTACTTGGCAGTGCAGGCTCGATCCCCTTTCTCATTGCTGACAACCCGAACGTCTCAGTGACAGATGCGTTTTTTGAATCGTTTTCTGCTCTCACGACGACCGGGGCGACCGTTATTGTTGGTTTGGATGAGTTACCTAAAGCGATTCTATTCTATCGACAGTTACTGCAGTGGTTCGGCGGTATGGGAATCATCGTATTAGCGGTGGCGATTTTGCCAGTACTTGGCATCGGTGGTATGCAGCTTTACCGCGCCGAGATCCCAGGTCCAGTCAAGGATACTAAAGTGACGCCGCGTATAGCAGAAACTGCTAAGGCGCTTTGGTACATCTATTTGAGCCTGACTATCGCCTGTGCTTCGGCTTTTTGGTTAGCTGGTATGACGCCATTTGACGCCATCAGTCACAGCTTTTCCACCATTGCTATTGGCGGCTTCTCTACCCACGATGCCAGCATCGGATATTTTGATAGTTACGCGATTAACCTGATTACTGTGGTTTTTCTGCTTATATCTGCATGTAATTACACACTGCACTTTGCTGCATTTGCATCAGGTGGCGTACATCCCAAGTATTACTGGAAAGATCCTGAGTTTCGCGCCTTCTTGTTTATTCAAGTGCTGCTATTTATCATTTGCTTTCTATTATTACTGAAACATCACTCTTACACATCGACATACGATGCTTTCGATCAGGCTCTGTTCCAAACCGTATCAATATCCACAACAGCGGGCTTTACGACAACAGGTTTTGCGGATTGGCCGCTCTTCTTACCTGTGCTGTTATTGTTCTCTTCCTTTATAGGTGGTTGTGCTGGTTCAACAGGCGGCGGCATGAAAGTGATCCGTATCCTGCTTCTTACCTTACAAGGTGCGCGTGAACTAAAACGTTTAGTCCATCCACGCGCGGTTTACACCATCAAAGTAGGTGGCAGTGCCCTACCGCAACGTGTTGTCGATGCGGTTTGGGGTTTCTTCTCCGCATACGCATTGGTATTTGTGGTTTGTATGTTGGGGTTGATTGCAACAGGAATGGATGAGCTCAGTGCGTTCTCGGCGGTGGCTGCGACTCTGAACAACCTCGGTCCTGGCTTGGGAGAAGTGGCGCTTCACTTTGGTGATGTTAACGACAAAGCAAAATGGGTATTAATAGTTTCTATGCTGTTTGGTCGTTTGGAAATCTTTACCTTACTTATTCTACTTACGCCGACGTTTTGGCGTAGCTAAGGGGAAATCGTGGCAAAAGCATTATTTCTATACTCTTCCCGCGAAGGGCAGACTAAAAAAATTCTCCACTATATAGATGAACAACTTCCAGATTTCGATTGTGAGCTGGTGGATTTACATAATGTCGAGACGATTGACTTCAGCCAATACGACAGAGTATTGATAGGCGCCTCTATTCGCTATGGCCATCTTAATAAAAAGCTATACCAGTTTATTGAGCGAAACCTCAATCAATTGGAGCAAAATAAAGTGGCATTTTTCTGCGTAAACCTAACCGCTCGTAAAGAGGACCAAGGAAAGGATACACCTGAAGGTAGTGCCTACATTCGCAAGTTCCTAATTAAGTCGCCTTGGAAACCAACGCTAATCGGTGTTTTTGCTGGTGCACTTTATTACCCACGTTATAGCTGGTTCGACAGAACTATGATTAGGTTCATTATGTCGATGACGGGTGGCGAAACCGATACGACCAAAGAGGTGGAGTACACCAATTGGGAAAAAGTGGCTCTTTTCGCAGATAAATTTAGAGAACTGTAGAAATAACGTGCTCTTTTGACCGCTTTTGATGCAAATTTATCCGAACGATAAAAAAATCAAAAAAAACGAGAAAAAGGGCTTGCCAATGTGATCGCAATCTCTATAATGCCACCTCGCTGA
>NZ_JAWOTA010000018.1:0-92964 GCF_033338635.1 Vibrio sp. Vb1755
CCTCTTTAATGCGGAAATGCTATGAAAAATCCATGTAACGTGATCGCGATTATCGGAAAACCAAGAGATCAACAAGCAATTCAAACTCATAAAGAGTTGTACCAATGGTTGACCTCTGAGGACTATAAAGTATTCATTGACGATCGCCTTGCCGCAATACTGGATGATATCCCACAGAGTCAGTTTGCTAGCTTAGTTGAACTAGGAAAAAATGCCGATCTAGCCATTGTGGTTGGTGGCGATGGCAACATGCTAGGTGCAGCAAGAATTTTATCCCGATTTGATGTACCAGTTATAGGCGTGAACCGCGGAAATTTGGGCTTCTTAACTGACTTGAACCCAGACGACTTCCAAGCGTCTCTGCAAGCGGTACTCGACGGTGAGTACATTGAAGAGGAGCGTTTTCTTTTAGAGGCGGAAGTACACCGCCACGGACAAATAAAGAGCCATAACGCTGCGCTAAACGAAGCCGTACTTCACCCAGGGCAAATTGCTCATATGATTGAATTTGAAGTGTATATTGATGAAAGCTTCGCCTTCTCTTTACGGGCCGACGGTTTGATTGTCTCCACTCCGACTGGCTCGACGGCATATTCACTTTCTGGCGGCGGCCCAATTCTTTCTCCTAGCTTGAATGCCATTTCACTCGTGCCAATGTTCCCTCATACATTGTCGAGTCGACCTTTGGTGGTTGATGGAAAACGTCGAATTAAATTGGTGGTATCACCAGAAAACCGTGGAACACAAGAAGTTAGCTGTGATGGACAAGTCTCACTTCCAGTTACCCCTGGCGACGAAATTCACATCTATCAAAGTCCAAATGTACTAAAGCTCATCCATCCAAAAGACTACAGCTACTATCACGTCTTACGGAATAAGCTTGGCTGGTCTAGTAAATTGTTCTAACACTTGTTACTCAGGGTAATAACTTCAATAAAAAAGCCAGCAGCTCAATTGCTACTGGCTTTTGGCTTTCTTAGACAAGAAATAGACACAAAGTAGTGAGGCGACACGATATTTGTCATCATTAAAGAGAAGCTTATAAATTTTGATCCTGTGGGCAAACTTTACACAAAAGATAGAAAAGCAAATTCAATGATCTATGTCCGGTGATATTCTCACCATGAATAGAGTATTAACTCTATTTCATACAATCAATAAAGGACATATTATGAAGAAAACCATCATTCTGTCTGTTCTCAGTACATTAGCACTTATTGGCTGTCAATCAGAGGAAACGCAAGTCAACAGTGTATCCAACGCAAAAGCGGAAGATATCACTAAGACGAAGCGTGCCCTAGCTCAACAATTGAGTGAGAACTATGCTGCCATTGAACCCATGTTGAGAAGAGATATTACTCCGCAACAGACTAACGTGTCTGTATCAGCATTTGTTAAGCAAAACCCTAACTCAGAGTTCAGCCGCCAGCTTGTACAAGCTGACACTCAAATTCGTAGCTGGAAAGGTATTTCTGAATACTCAGATCAGTTGTTAGAAGTTCGCTTGGCAAATGAAGCCATGATAACAGCATGGCAAAGTGGCGAGGTCGAGCCATTATTTGCGTTTGAACCAAGTGGTGATGATGAGAATTGGCAATACATCGAAGCATTTGATGTTTATGGCAACATCCATCAACTCGATGTTTACCAGCTCCCTGAGGTACCTGTACTTGTCGTTGATAACAATAGCTCTGCAGAGCTAAAAGCAGGCTTGCAAGCTATGCAAGCTGAGATGAAAAAACTCGGTCAACCAGCTTTAGTTCAACCATATATTGCTGATGAACAACGCCAAAATACACCGTTATTGTCAAGTAGCGCAGTGGGCGAAGCGGCTCCAATTCAAACCACGCAGTTGAAAAAGATCCGTCTAGCCGATGACAAAGAACCTTGGATCTCTGGCAAGGCAGAAATCTACGCTATCGTAACGGGCGTCAATCCAAGTCGTGATGAACCTACTCTCGATTTGGTGGAGCTTCCATACTTAGACTACGATAACCAAGATTACTATCCAAATCAGATCATTATTCACTGGTCTCGTTACCGCTGGGGTGCGGCAGACATTGTGCTCATGGAGCAAGATGACGGCACAGACTATAAACAATTGGCAAAACTCCTTGTTCAAGTTGCCGAAGAAGTATTGAAAGCGATTCCAGATCCAGAAGTTCAGGCTTACGCGATTATTCCGCAAATCACGAACAAGATCATCGACACTATCCCCGATGGTGTACTCACGAATGATGATGACTTCGTCGACGTTTACTACACTCTAATGCAAGATACTTCATACGTAGATCACCCAGGTGCAGGTGTGAATGCAGTCGTCACACTAAAACCACTAACGATTAACCCAACTCGTCCGTAACCTGTTCAATTTTAATGAGTCGTTGTAATCACATCGGCTCATTTTTCCCACTTCATCACAAAAAAACAGCCTACAAAGAAAATTTTCCTCACCTGACTTTACTGTATAAAGAAACAGTATATACTGTTCTCTTATACAGTATTGTTCGGTTATACAGGTAAATAAAATGCTGGCTCATCTAAGTGTTAATAATTTTGCGATTGTTAAGTCTTTACAACTCGAGCTTTCTAAGGGCATGACCACCATTACAGGTGAAACAGGCGCGGGTAAATCCATTGCTATCGATGCTTTAGGGCTCTGCTTAGGCGGACGAGCCGATGCCGGCATGGTGCGACAAGGTGAAGAGAAAACCGAAGTTAGCGCCGCTTTTTTATTGGACAACAACTTACATGCAACACGTTGGTTAGAAGATAACGATCTGCTAGATGGCAGTGAGTGTATTTTGCGTCGTATTATCACAAAAGAAGGCCGCTCAAGAGCCTTCATTAATGGCAGCCCTGTTCCACTATCACAACTCAAATCTCTAGGGCAGCTACTTATCAATATCCATGGGCAGCACGCTCATCATCAATTGATGAAAAGTGAGCACCAAATGGCCATGCTCGACCAATATGCTGGGCATTTAAACCTACTAAAAAGCACACGAAGTGCTTACCAGCATTGGCGTCAGGCGGATAATAACCTCAAGCAGCTAAAAGAAAATAGCCAGCAAAACCAGGCGCAAAAACAGTTGCTTGAATACCAAATCAAAGAACTGAATGAGTTATCGCTAGGTGAAGAAGAATTTGCAGAGCTCGAGCAAGAGCATAAACGACTATCCAACAGTGGTGAACTCGCCACTACCTGTCAGCAAGCCATCGAACTTATTTACGAAGGTGAAGAAGTCAATGCGCTTGGTATTTTGCAATCGGCCAATCACTCCCTAATTCAATTAGCCGAATTAGATGAAAAGCTATCTGAGCTACCTAACATGCTGTCAGAAGCGATGATTCAACTTGAAGAAACGAAGAATGAATTACGCAGCTACTTAGATGGCATCGATGTTGATCCAGCTCGTATGGCTTATGTAGAAGAACGTTTTTCTAAAGTGATGTCTGTAGCTCGTAAACACCACGTAATGCCAGAAGAACTCTACCAGCATCATCAAGATCTTCTGGCCCAAGTAGAAGCGTTAGATTGCTCCGATGAACGTTTAGATGAACTTGCTCAAGAAGTAGAACACAAGTACCAAAGCTTTCTAACACAAGCAGAAAAACTGCACAAATCACGCAGCCGTTACGCAAAAGAACTGAACAAACTGATCACACAAAGCATGCACGAATTGAGCATGGAGAAAGCAGTATTCAGTATCGAAGTTAGCAATGACAACACGCACCCATCGCCGCTTGGCATGGACAGCGTGTGCTTCTTAGTATCGACCAACCCGGGACAACCATTGCAACCTATAGCAAAAGTTGCGTCAGGCGGTGAGCTATCACGTATCTCTCTAGCTATCCAAGTGATCACCGCTCAGAAAGTAGATACACCAAGTTTAATCTTCGATGAAGTGGACGTAGGTATTAGTGGCCCAACAGCTGCCGTAGTGGGCAAAATGCTACGCAAGCTTGGCGAATCTACTCAAGTATTGTGTGTCACTCACCTCCCTCAAGTTGCCGGATGCGGCCATCAACAAATGTTTGTTGCTAAGCAAACCAAAGCAGGCCAAACCGAAACCCAAATGCACGCATTAGATGAACAACAACGTGTGGCAGAATTAGCTCGCTTACTTGGTGGTAGTCAAATAACCGACTCAACGTTGGCAAACGCAAAAGAACTGCTTATCGCCGCTTAATAAATCGACAAGGGATGAGATATGGATATCAGAGCAATACACAAAACCAACTGCTTAGATCTCATCCCTATTTTTATTGAGTTAGAACATTACTACTTCAAAGAAAAAGCTTCATCAAAACACGATCTGGTCCATTATCTAAAGAGCCAAGTCTTCTCTGAACATTCTGGTGTTAATATCATTGCGGTTTACGATAATGATGACGTCGTAGGCTTTGCATCTTATACCGTCATGCTCCCTGCCCCAAAACTCTCAGGACAGATGTACTTAAAAGATCTGTTCGTATCTTCGAAGGTTCGAGGAAAAGGGGTTGGTCTCAAGTTAATGAAGTATCTGGCATCTTTGGCGATCAAGTGTGGATGCCAAAGGTTGGACTGGACAGCTGAAAGTAGTAACCCTACCGCAGGTCAGTTTTACCGCTCAATTGGTGCAACACTAATTCATGAAAAAGAGTATTATCGTTTTTCAGGTGATGCATTACGCGAATTCGCCAAAACCGACTAACGAGTCACTAGGCTTGGCTCACCGCTGAAAGCGTCCATCACCCTACCTCCGATTGAAATGTGCTCTTCGTCACCTAACTAATACGTCATGTGGTGACATTTACCGCCTAATATCGGTGAATAAATGCAACTCAACTCAAAATTCGTTGTCAGATTGTCTACCATACGACGCATAGCTTTTTACATCTGCGTCGAGCTTGTTTATTATCAGCGCAGTATTTTAAAGGTTACTAAGAAATTATTATGCAATTAAAGAAGTGGTTAGTTGCCGTACCATTAGCAATGACATTGCTGACAGGATGTTCGGTATTGGAAAGACTGGTTTATCGTATTGATATCAACCAAGGCAACTATGTAGAACAAAGTGCGGTTGATAAATTAAAGTTTGGGATGACTAAAGCACAGGTTCGCTTCGTATTAGGGTCGCCAATGCTTATTGAAAACGGCTATCCAAACACTTGGTATTACATCTATCATCATACTCCTGGCCATGGCGAACCAGTACAGAAAGATCTGATTGTAAACTTTAATGACCAAGGCACACTCGCAGACATCAGTGGTGACTTTCCAAAAAGTGACGCATTTTACGAGCAAATTCAGTAAACTGACTTTTGCAAAAAAACCTCCCGTTTGGGAGGTTTTTTATTATATAGAAATCACGTTAGTCAAACTTTGAGTAACTCACATGAGCTATTGGGTTTATATTAATCCTGCTTATTTTTACGTACAGAACTAGGCTTGCCACCGGTGACTGGGTCTGCACTCCCCTCGGCTTTAGCCTGCTCCGCCCGTTTACGGCGAATCTCTTTCGGATCGGCGAGTAACGGACGATAAATCTCTATTCGGTCTCGATCTCGAACGGTCGCATCCAACTTCACGTTACGACTAAACACACCCACTTTGTTCTTGGACAAATCAATTTCAGGGTACAACTCCAATACACCGGATTGTCGAATGATCTCTTCTACCGTTGCGTGATTATTTACCACTAAGTTAAATACACGCTGTTCATGAGGAAGAGCATAGACAACCTCAACGTGAATCATATCTGACTCAATACTCATAACACTCGTAGACCTGTTTTGCGCGTTTAGTAAATGCATTTACCATATTACTAGTAAGCTCGTTAAAAATCTTACCGAAGGCCATCTCAATCATTTTACTTGAGAATTCAAACTCAAGCTTTAGTTCAACCTTGCAAGCTTGCTCATCTAGCGCGGTAAAAATCCAACCACCACGCAACGTCTTAAACGGGCCATCCACCAAGTTCATCATAATTGCTTGGCCTGGGATCAGCTCATTTGAAGTAGTAAACGTTTTGCTGATACCAGCCTTCGCCACATCGACAGAAGCCACCATACCATTACCCGAAGACTCAATGATTCTAGAGCCCGAGCAACCAGGCAGAAACTCAGGGTATTTAGCAACATCGTTAACCAGATTGAACATCTGTTCAGCACTAAAAGACACAAGCGCAGAACGGCTGACTTGCTTCATACATACTCCTATCGATACATGTACAGATTTAAAGCTCCTGCCAATTTTACTTTTATTCCACGATTGCGCAAATAAAAGGATTTCCTATCCGATATCCAACCCGTATAATGTCGCTATTATGGCAAAGAAAAAAACGAAACAAAAAGCGGGTAGCAATACTATCGCGCTGAATAAAAAAGCTCGCCACGAGTATTTCATCGATGATGAAATCGAAGCTGGCTTGGAGCTCCAAGGTTGGGAAGTGAAAGCCCTTCGCCAAGGTAAAGCCAATATTTCTGAAAGTTACGTATTTATGCGTGACGGTGAAGCCTTTGTGAGTGGCATGACAATCACTCCTTTAAATCAGGCATCGACACACGTTGTGGCGAACCCTACACGTGTGCGTAAACTACTAATGAGTCGTCGTGAGCTGGATAACCTATTCGGACGTGTAAACCGTGAAGGTATGACATTAACGGCCCTCTCACTGTACTGGTCTCGCTCTTGGGTGAAACTAAAAATTGGCGTAGCAAAAGGTAAAAAGCTGCACGATAAACGTACGGATCTAAAAGAAAAAGACTGGGCAAGAGAAAAAGCACGCGTAATGAAGAGCGCGCTGCGTTAATCTTGACCACTTAAACGCATAGTACTGGACAGCCAATGCTTTTCTGTTACTATGCGAATATTACCTGGGGCTGATTTAGGATTCGACGGGAATTCAGAAGTCTGAGGTGCATGCCGAGGTGCGGTAGGCCTCGTTAACAAACCGCAAAAAAATAGTCGCAAACGACGAAAACTACGCACTAGCAGCTTAATAACCTGCTAAGAGCTCTCTCGCCCTAGCTTCCGCACGTAAGACGGGGAATAACGAGGGATCAAACCCAAACGCGCTAGCCCGGATTCTCCCGCCTGAGAGATGAACGGCGAATTTTAATTCAGGCTAGTCATTCATTAGCGTGTCGGTTCGCAGGTGGATGGCGAAATTAAAGATCGACTAAGCATGTAGTACCAATGATGAACGGTTTTCGGACGCGGGTTCAACTCCCGCCAGCTCCACCAAACATCATGTAAGCCTCTGATTTTTCAGGGGCTTTCTTTTTATATATGCCTATGAAAAGAGAAATTGAGGTACATCCTGTTCTACATATGGACGGAGATGACACTTTGCACATGACACAACGGGCAAACGGTAACTGGTACTATCAACGCCGTATCCCAACCCACTCTCAGCCATTCTTTGGCAACAAAAAGTCCATCAAAATCTCACTGCGCACCAAGTCTGTCGCAGAAGCTCGTGTTAGAGCGCGTCAGCTATCTGTAGAGCATGACGTCCTATTTGCGCAGCATGAGACTCTCGCAACAACGACAAGCAAACCTAAAGGCTACGCAAGTAACCCACTTGAGGTGCTCGTTGACGTCAAAGCTAGCCAAGCTCAACACAAAGAAATCACTCAAGCGACGTCTGGCAACCTAGTAGGAACTCAGAGCTTACTACACGCACAAGTCTTTACTGCGCCACTAAAGGAGCGTGAGAGCGTCTTTACGGGTATTGAGGCAATGAGAGATGATTTATGCGAACTCATGTGCGACCTTGCCGAAAATAGATTGAGTGAGTATGACGCCAAGCTTTCGCGCTCGTGGCGTATCATTGAGGGTGCGATGGAGTCAGAGCACTACGAGTACTTTGTAGAGCAACCATTTGAAAATCAAAGACAACTTGTCATCGAGAGCTGTAGAAAGTCGATACAAGGACTATCCTCATTAACTACTCAGCTCACGGATGTGATGGCAGAGCGTCTTGAGTTACCTAATGCGTCTGATACCTACCTTCATGAGCTAAGGGGAACGCAAGCTCCGACGGAGAGCGAACATCAAAGCTTGCTGTTATCTGAATGCGTAGAGCTTTACCTCAAGGATAGAGAAAAAGACAACATGCAACCCAAGACCTTTGAAAGCTACAAGGCTCGTATGCGACTCATGCTATACATCTTGGGCGACCGTCCTATTGACTCTCTCAAGCGTGCTGATGCTTTGATGTTCAAGGATAAACTCTTGCAGTTACCAGCGAACCTCAACAAAGTGTCGAGCTTTAAGGGCTTACCTGTTGATGATGTCATTGCTCTCAAACCGACACCGATGGCAGTAAGCACAGCAAATGACACAATGACTGGTGTTAGCTCATTCTTCGACTGGTGCGTGTTGAATGAGTACGCGTCCAAGAATGCCTTTAAAGGACTCAAAGTAAAGACCAAGAAAAAGGCATCTGCTGAGCGTAGCGCTTTCACTGAGTCTGACTTAAAGACCCTATTTCAGCATCCATACTTCCAAGGAGGTAAGAGTAAACACCCACACTATTACTGGCTACCTGTACTAGGGCTTTATACAGGTGCTCGTCTCAACGAGTTGTGTCAGTTGCATGTATGTGACGTTCGTAGAGATGATGAGAGCGGACTTTGGACTATGACCATCACCAATACTCAAGAAGACCAGAAAACCAAGAATATGAGTTCAATTCGCACTATTCCACTGCACCCTAAATTAATTGAACTAGGATTCGTTGACTACGTACAGAACCTCACTCATGAGCGCGTCTTTCCTGAGCTTAAGAGAGGAAGAGATGGGTATGGACAAGCACCATCCAAATGGTTTGCTCGCTTCCGCGACAAAGTGCTGCCTAACGCCAAGAACGAACATAAGGCTTACCATTCTTTCAGGCACACTTTCATCAACGCCCTGAAGCAATCAGGCGTATCCCGCAGTCATGCAGCAGCCTATGTGGGTCATGGGGACGGAAGTGAAACGTTTGGACGGTATGGTAAAGCTTATGTCGCATCAGCATTAGCTCCTATATTGGACAACATTACGTTCGACTTCGACATAAAGCCCTATGTACTATCTAACTAGTACGAATTAAAAGGTAACACCTGACGTCTACCCAAGTGTTACCTTTCATTTTACATTTTACCTTCGGCTGCTTGTCTCGCTAAGCAGTCTGAATGCTCATTACCTTTGACGCCAGAGTGACCAGCTACGTGCTCAACGCTAACACGTGGACGAATAGCTTTAAGCTCATCTATCAGCATCCATAAGTCCTGATTAGCGACAGGCTTCTTGCTTGAGTTGCGCCAAGCGTTACGCTTCCAGCTATCAAGCCATTCATTGAAGCCCCGCACACAGTACTGACTGTCACTAAAGACATTGTCCCCCTCACCAGCTACAAGTAAGGCAATGATGAGAGCCAGAAGCTCAGCCCTTTGACTGGTGACACCACCAGCCCTGCGAACGGAGGATGAGTACTCCTGAATGCAATGTCCAAGAGCGTCGTAAACAGCGACACCAACACCCCCTTGAAGACACCCGTGCTGATTGTCTGGTGCTGAACCATCGCAATAGATACTTAGTGGGTGCTGAGCGTTGTGTAATAGATGTATCGTTTGAAGCTGTGTATTCATATTGAGTCCTTAATCGTAAAGCCACACCGAAAGCCCCACATAGCCAACTACACCAACGAAAGACTCGTAGTGACTAGCTGACAGCATGGCTTTGCGGTTAAGCGTTGGGTTTGAAGTGAAGTAGACCTTGTGGTGGCCTATTGTGGGTTGTGGAGATCTGAGGGTTAATCAGGCTGCTTGGAGTGATAGCGCTGATGTGGCATGTATCGAGCGTTTAAAGGTAATGCTGTAGTTCGCACCTTCATCACCACCTAAACACACGATATAGCCGTGGTGGTCAAGCCGCTTTAGCGACTCTCGAATAGTACGAGGCTTGAGCCTTAGAGCTTCTTCAAGCGTCGACATCGACACGATAAGATACTTTGCCCCTTTCGGTAGCATTCGTTCAGCAACAGTAAAGACTCGCTTGTCGCTAACACTGAGCCAGTACTGAGACTCACTTTCAGGGATTGTTGTCTCATGACGAGGTATCCCATACATTTGTGCTAACTGAGACGCTACCTTACGGCAAACAGATAAGTACAACGCAATGGTGCGCTTTGAATACGACTCGCGGCTTAGTGCTTTGAGACTGACATTAAGACGCCTTTCAAGACTGTCATAGGTAAGTGTATCGAGCGTCTGAAGCAATCGAAAGATTCGGCTTCTAGACAGCCCTCGACCTACCCCAGACAAACGACAGGCGTTATCAAAGACGGCCATCTGGCGACGACTAAGGTCTGAGTACTCAAGTGCACAAGCAAGCTTAGCTTTCAGCTTTGAGTTGTTTACATACGTCATATCAAGTCCTTTAAAAACAATAAATTACAGAACAATCCTGCAAGACTGCAACATATATAAGAAAGGCATTGAGTAGTTACTTAGGGTTGGGTAGAAAGGACGATGATTGATAGGAAGGCGCAGAGCTTAAAGTCTCTCTAAGAACTACTTTAAGTTAAGCTCTAAGTAAGTGATTGTTATTGTTAATAACTACAATCACATCTTAAAGACAGACTTTAAGTATCCACGCCCTACACCAGCACGTCTTACAAGCTTAAAGCTTCCCTTAAAGATAAAGAGAACTCTTAAGCTTTGCGTCTGGTGCATGTATTGCTCTTTGTCTCTCTGCTTGCCCAAGGCATTAAGACTCACTCTCTATGAAGCCGAGAGGTAACGAGGTGATGGCCTTGAAGCCCACTCAGTGCGTGACTCTGATGTGTGACTTCTTGCTGTGGTTTGGCGGCTACAGTCCGCATTGGGTTTGTTCTTATAGGCAGTCGTAATTACAGGTTATTAACATCCTGTCAGACTCACCGTATCGGGCTGCGCCCTATAGGCAGTCGTAATTCGATTGGCATTGCGTTGAGACTCAAAGAGAGCGTAAAGGCAGGGGAGGAGAGCGTTGATACCTCGATGGTTTGACCCAACTAAGACAGACAAGGGCAGGCGTTGCACCCGCCCAAGTGACCTAGATAAGCTCGGCGTTAACCTCCGCCATGTAAGGCGCTAAGACATTCTCAATGCCATTTGTAGCGTCCTCAAAGACACCAAGCTCTACTAACGCTTTAACATGCCCCCACACCTCTTGGTGAAGCTGCGAGTCTTGCGTTGTAAGCAGCGTTTGAGTATCAAGATGATTAGAGGCTTTAATAGTTAAGACGTCGTTCATATCAATGCTCCTTTGTGCTTAAGGTGAGCTAAAGATACCGAAACTCAACTTGGTTGTGTTATGTGTAGTCACTAGTGAGTGCAATAACTTGAATATGGTCACGCAAGAGCTTGCTAAGTGAGTACTTATTGTTCAAACAGCCGACACTTAGAACACGGTGCCAGCTTCAACCGCCTTCTTCTTCACTCTCTGTACGGTACTTGCATTACAGCCAAGCTCCTGAGCGACACCACGGATAGACTTTCCCTCAAGTAACAACTCAATGATACGCTGATGCTGCTTGGTATTAGCTTTGCGTCCTTGGAACTTCTCAGCCCACTTCGCAGGGTTAGCTTTAAGCGCTTGTCTTCCAGCCTCAGCCGACGCTAAGCGATTCTTACGCTCTGCCGCAGCCATAGCCGTGAGCATGGTAATCTGGATGTCAGTGACCATGTTCTGCATTTCATCATCTTTGCTTGAGTATGAGAACGTCAGACCTTGGTTGATAGTCTTAATGCACACACCCCTGTCGAGAAGCTCACGTATAGTCGATTCAGCGTCTCGATAGTCACGCCCTAAACGGTCAACCCACCATACGACTAGAGTATCTCCTTTACGTAGCTTACCAAAAAGAACCGATAGCCCTGCCCTCTCTTTAGCTGGCACAGTACCCGACACTTTCTCTGTCGTAATCTCCGCATCAGGGTAGAGCTTTGAGATGTCACTCAATTGGCTATCTACGTTCTGCTCCTTAGTCGACACACGGACATAAGCAAAGACCATTGAGTTGCTGTCATTGGATTGAGTTGTCATTGTCATACCTCGAACGAGTGCTTTAGGTTACTGTATGCTTAACTTGCTATATGCATATCGACAAGTCAACACCTAAAGCATACAAAAATAACACCCTTAGAGTGTATGCATTTGGGCATAATCTATTGCACTCAACCTTTGATAAGAGTATTCCAACTCATACATTTAAAGTTAGACATAAGCTGGCAATAGCTCTATCGAAACATAGAGCCGCAGGTATGCTAAAGGGGCATGGGGGAAAACCAAGTAAGCGCATTATGTATACAAGCACTCAGATTTTTTACACAAAATCATTAGAGCTAAAACGCCCAACATCACATATGCCATAACCTCATCCACCAATTAATATTCAACACATTGACATGCAATCAGTAGATAAACTAATCTAATATTGTGTTTGTTAAGAGGGAAACTCGCCATCAACTGAGTGCAAACTCGAGGAAAGTTTCGGACTTTCTGCCTTTTCCCCCGTGCGTGTTCCCTTCGCCGTCGCTTGATGTTCATCATCAGGTTGCTGGATAAGACTGAGAACGAAAGCGCGGGCGGGTTTCGAACCTTTGACGAACAAGGTTCGTGAAATGGGAGCTAGTGTTGTTCATCCCTTCTTTGTGAGGCGAACCTTGAAGTTTTCCAGTGGACATAAGTCTACGGCTTCAAGGGCACAAGGAGATGTTCATATGAACCAAACAAATACAGAACAACAGACACAGGAAAACCAGAAGCCGAAGAAAAGCTGGAAAGCTTATGCTTGGACTTGCTTCATTACCCTCACTAGGATTCTTAACATTCTAGTAGCCATCGTAAGATGGTTAGAGGGAGACGGTGAGTAATGTGTTCTCCCCTCTTTCAACTCAAAGGAAAACTTCATGCTTCATAAAGCTTTGCGACTGATACGGAAGTACCACAATAAGTCCCCCTCGGAAACTGCTTTCGCCCTAGGAATATCTAAGACCGAGCTATCTGAAATAGAGTCTAATCAACGCCCAATATCCCCTGAACTTCTAAACAAATATGCGCTGATGTTTGAGCTTCCAGTATCTTCTTTAGTCTTGTTTTCAGAGACTGTAGAAAAGGAAAGGAAGTATAGTCAGATAATTAGAAAGTCTCTCGCTGGTAAAGCCTTAAAAATCTTGGAATGGATGACTGACGAACATGCCCAAAACAAAAACAAAGCTCAAAATTGATACGCGAGGCAAGTTCTACGCTCTTAAAGACTCTCCCTTATATAAACTCAGAACTAAACGGCGTCTCGCAGAGGTGCTAAATCACTCCCTACAGACCCTTAGAGCTTTACGCACAGACCAAGGAAACTACAAAGAATTCGAAGATAATTCAGGGGGTAAAGCTAGAAAGATACAGCAACCAGCTCGAAGTTTAGACATGGTGCATACTCGAATCGCGAGCCTTTTATGTCGAATCGACACTCCTGATTACTTACATTCAGGAAAGAAAGGGGTTTCAAACGTAACGAATGCAGAAGCACACATAGATAGTCACAACGTCCTGACCACTGATATTCGCTCATTCTTTCCTTCAACAACTAGGAGGATGGTCTTTTCTTTCTTTTATGGTGTTATGAAGTGCGCTCCTGATGTGGCAGATCTATTAGCTGACCTATGCACTATTCATTCACACATTCCCACAGGAAGTCGTCTGAGTATGCCGTTAGCGTTCTGGGCAAATCATACGATGTTCAATGAGCTAAACGAACTATCCATAAAGCACAACGTTAAAATGACCGTTTACGTCGATGACTTAACATTCTCAGGAAAGGAAGTGAATCGTCTATTTTCTTCTTGTGCTAGAAGGATAATATCTAAGTACGACCACTGCATGCACCCAAACAAAACTAAGCTTTATAGTGCAACATCACCAAAGCTAATCACGGGCGTAGTTGTTCAAGGAAGCTTACTAAAAGTCCGGAACCAACAACACCAATATCTCTTGAGTGAAATGACGCAATGGCTATCAATCAAAGACTCACCAAGAGCACTTCATCTAAACATAACAAATCGTATGCTTGGCCGACTTTACTCGATGTCAGTAATTGATAAACGCTATCGCGCAAAAGCTAGAATGGTTCGAAACTCAACAGCTCTCTAATCAAGTAATTCAACTCCCAAAGTGGGAACTGAACTGAACTAGCAGTGTTCTACAAGGTGTGCTACATTTCGAGTAAACCACTGGTGTACCCTCCTTGTATATCAGAGACTTACAGAAGGAAAGGCGACGAACTCTCGAATCCCGCCAGCTCCACCAAACGTTTGGAAAAGGCCACCTTCGGGTGGCCTTTTTTGTATCAACTAAAATAGTCTCTTTTTTCAAACATTCATGCTTTCTGAAATCTTACTACATGGATTACCGCATACCTTTGGCCCATGTAGGTTTACAAACTCGTTGAGTATTAATCAGTAAACAAGAAGTTCATAAGTACTAATCAAAAAGGCAGAAAGCATGGTACTAAAAGCCCTGCAACTTAAAAGTCTTCTGCTTACCTATCCTTTCTAAGAGATAACTAGATCTAAGTCTAAAGTCTATACTCATCTCCCTCGATGAATTGATTGATGTATTCATTGTTAGTCCCTACTCGCTTGTTTCATTACAACTCTATAGATGTAATGACTACAAACAGTAGTTACAAAAAATAATGTAACTCTAATCACAAAGTTAACCTTAGATATTGAACAGAAACACAACATATATAGATTTTTAAATTTCAAAATGAAAATATTGTTGTGAAAAATTAAGTTGCTGGAATTATTACAGTCATATTAGTGAGCATTGTAATGAATTTTGAAGAAAGTAAATTGAATGACGAACACGTTAATCAATACACACCGCAAATCAATGGTGTGTTAACAAAGAAAGGAAAACCACTTAGTAGCCTAAAGGTTAGCCTTAGTATTGGTTTAAGCATGTCAGGGAAATCAATAGACTTATCAACATTCACAGACAGTACTGGTCGCTTTGAGTTTTCTCCAGTCTATGAAAATAAAGACGTCATAAGCACTCCTCTCATTGATCGCTATGTAACTATTGTTTTAGTCGCAGAACTCAGCAATGATGAAAGTACTATTATTTGGGAAGGAAGCTTTGATGGTTATAAAATAGAGGATTACGTAAAAAATAACATGGCTAACCTTGCTTGTGACACTGAGAACCCTCTTAAGTACTTTGCTTTTTCAATTGATGATGAAGAAAACGATGACTACTACGTGAACAGCCAATGTAACTTATTTGGTTATATAGACTCTGACTTGTATGGAAATTAAATAATGCACTCATGATGCAACTCCAGTTCCTATGCCTCCTCTTTGGCCATTCATTCACGGGGGCATTGAGTATCGGTTAGAAGGAGGTTCTGGTATCGACTTCCACGCTCATGGACTAGGAAAAAATCTGTTCCGGGTTATGTCAATAACGCTACAAGTAATGAGTGATCGGCACTACAATCTAAGCCTTAAACTTATCTAGAACGCAACGTATTTCTTGACTTCAACAAGAGATATAACGCTCGGATGACTGATGGTTGGGTAAGTAAAATAGTCTCTTCAACTTTGACTTTACTAAGAATTTCAGGTCTGGGTCATATAATACAACAGATGCGACCGTAGGCCTTGCTACTTGGGTTCAATTAGCTAATTTCAGAGCTAAAAAATGAACGTAACGAACACGTACGCGGTATTATAGGCCACATAAATG
Source organism: Vibrio sp. Vb1755 (assembly GCF_033338635.1). NCBI lineage: Bacteria > Pseudomonadati > Pseudomonadota > Gammaproteobacteria > Vibrionales > Vibrionaceae > Vibrio > Vibrio sp. Vb1755. Next base: position 15,767 of record NZ_JAWOTA010000018.1, read on the forward strand.
TAATGTCAGGCAATGCGGAAATTAACCTATCTAATATTACTTGTAGAGCAATAAAGCTTTGTTTTTCAAGGTTAGTAAAAAGGCTAGACAGTCATGCTAGTAACGTATTAAATACCCTGGAGTAACAATAAAATAAATTAGCCATCGTTTTATATATACGCTTCATCGGTCTTAAATTATTTGAATGATAAATAATAAAAGTGCGAAGCTATTTTGCTTCGCACTTTTATTGAGTCCAGCACGGCTAACTATATTAGAAGCGATACTCTACACCTAGTGATGCTTGGTTAAAGTCTGTTTCCGTGTTTGCACCGTTCGCGACATTCTCCGCATTGAGTTCTACGTCGTACCACATATATTCTGCGTTAACTAAGAAGTTATCAGTAACTTTAAAACCCACACCGACACCAGCGAATACACCTTCATCATCTTTGTTGCCTTGGAAGCCCGCAACGTTGTAATCCGTCGAGTACCACATTTGACCGCCTTTTGCGTAAAGGTCGACACGATCAGCAATGGGAGCGGTAACTTTTAGAGCCGCTGTATAGCCGTCCGTTTCGGCATTTGCTAGGTTATTACCATAGCTACCGAAATCAATGTAACCACCTTCCAACGCTAAGTAAGGATTAAAACGGTAACCAACTAAACCTTGAATAACATCGCTGTCATCATCAAAGTCATCTTGTCCATCAACTTTTAAGTAACCGTAGTTGGCGCCAACATATACACCATGATCGTTGGAGTCCGCAGCATGTGATAAAGTACTAAACGTTGCTAAAGAAAAAAGGCTAATCAAAGTAACAACATTGCTTTTCATTTCGTTCTCCTAATATAAGTTCCATTGAAGGTTCGAATAGTAAAGAGCAAATGCAATGCCAACTTTAAATTAATGAAAAATATATTTAATTTTATAGAATACTGACAATCCTCTAAAGAACGCCGAACAAAAACAGAAAAAAAGATCTGTCTGTTTACTTTATATAAACAATACTAAATTGAGGTTAATCGATGATGTGAAAAAGATTCTTGTTAATTTGTAGATTTTTCAAAGAAATTAAATAAACATCTAAAATACTCTTGTAGATTAATCAGTCAAAAAACGCTTAGCTAGTTTTTATAAGAAAGGAAGCTAATCACACATACGTTGCATCTTACTTTGCTTCAAGCCGTGAATACTCTACTCTTTGCCTAAGCAGAGTTTAATGGAACTGAAGTATGTTAAAAGGCAGTGAATACCCTTCTATTCGAGCATTAAGGACGTTTGTCGCGGTCTCTAATTACCTCAGTTTCTCTAAAGCAGCGGATGCCCTATGTATTACGCAAAGCGCAGTAAGCAAACAAATCGCATCGCTGGAGCAATTGGTGGGTTTACCTTTAATACAAAGAAGGGCGAGTGGTATTGAGTTAACCGAAGAAGGCAAGCGTTATCTGCCGCAAGTCACAGAAGCTTTGGAGCTTATTCAGCATGCAACTGCCAACTTAATCCAGTCAGATTCAAAGCAAGAATTACTCACCGTGGACGTAACCCCTTCTTTTGCCAGCCTTTGGTTGATACCTAATATTGATGACTTCCACCAGCAACATCCTAACATCCGAGTAAGAGTCTGTACCGGGGATGGGAACGTCAAAGATTCGAGCAACGAAAGTGACTTACATATTCGCTGCCTTCCATTATCCACACATTATGAATACAGCCACTTACTGTGCGAAGAAACATTGTTATTAGTCGGTTGCACAAATGCTCCTGCAATTGAGAGTGTGCACGCTGTTAGTAATTATCCGTTTATACCTCAAATCACTCGCCCTCAGCTATGGGAGCAATTTAAAACTGTCTACACTGTAGAATCTCCCGTTACCTATCAACCTGTAGGCGTCGAACATTTTTACCTAGCTTGCGAAGCTGTCAGAATGGGAAAAGGGCTCGCCTTGCTTCCTGATTTTATGGCGCAGTATTCGATTTTAAGAGGGGACATTCAGCATGTTCTCAACCTAACTTTACAGAGCGGTTATGGTTATTACGTGATGATTCCAAATTATCGACTTTCAGCTAAAAAAGTAGTGGCATTTCACGAATGGCTGAAGAGCAAGCTAAGTTAATGTTGTTTCTTTAAACTCGTTTAGGTAAACCAAAACAACTCAAAGACTTCGGTATCTGTCTGCTCAAATTTATGGCATTCTCATCCATACTATTTAAAAAGGATAAATGGATAGTACGATATGGACAGCAACACGCCAAGACTCTCTTTACGCACCATTGAGCCGACCGATTACCCAGAGCTCGCGGAATTAATGGACCTTGTTTTTCCTGATGTTGGTGGCTCATGGCCACGCCTGACCATCATGGATCTTATTCATCAGTTTCCTGATGGACAAATCTGTATTGAGGATAACGGAAAAATTGTCGGCGCAGCGCTAACAATCAAAGTGGACTACAACCGATTTTCACTTCCTCACCTGTACACCGACATCATCACCGAGAACAACGTCATCCAAAACCAAGTGACCGGTGACGCCATGTATGGTCTCGATGTATTTGTTCACCCGGACTACCGTGGGCTGCGTTTAGGTCGCCGTCTGTATGATGCGCGTAAAGAACTTTGCCGGAGTAAGAATTTCAAAGCAATTTTAGCCGGTGGTCGCATCCCGAATTACCACAAATATGCTGACGAACTGAGCGTGGCTGAATACATCGACAAGATAAAACGCCGTGAGCTTCACGATCCTATTTTGTCTTTTCAGCTTGCAAACGACTTCGATGTCAAACGTATTATGCGTGGTTACTTGCCAGAGGATAGTGCTTCTAAAGGCTACGCAACTCTGCTGGAGTGGGATAACTTCTTCTACGAAGAGGATATTCAATCCGTACATGATGTAGAAAAAACGCTGATTCGTATTGGTGTTGTGCAGTGGCAAATGCGTGCTATGAATGACTTAGAGGACTTGCTCGATCAGGCTGAGTTCTTCATCTCTTCTCTTGCGAACTACAAAGCCGATTTCGCCCTATTCCCTGAATTCTTTAACGCGCCGCTGATGGGATTGCAAAACGACCAAAATTCCGTCGAAGCAATTCGCTTTTTGGCTAGCTTTACAGAAGAGATCAAAAACCGCTTCTCGCAGATGGCAGTCACCTACAACATCAACATTATTGCAGGCAGTATGCCCGTCATCGAGGATGGCAAGTTGTATAATGTGGCCTACTTGCTGCAACGAGATGGTGAAATAAACGCTCAATATAAGATCCACATCACGCCCCATGAGCAAAAAGACTGGGTGATCGACGGTGGTGACAATGTTCAAGTGTTCGAAACCGATGCAGGCAAAGTCGGCATACTGATTTGTTATGACAGCGAGTTCCCAGAGTTGGGAAGAATGCTCGCCGAGCAAGGCGCACAAATTGTGTTCGTTCCTTTCTGGACAGACACAAAAAATGGCTACCAACGAGTACGAATCTGTTCCCAATCACGAGCCATCGAAAACGAATGCTACGTTGCAATTGGGGGCAGTGTCGGCAACTTACCTCGTGTTGATAATGTCGATATCCAGTACGCACAATCTGCCGTATTTTCACCGTCGGATATCTATTTTCCACACGATGCGACCTTGACAGAAGCAAGCGCCAACACCGAAATGATAATCTTCGCTGATGTTGATTTGACTAAGTTGAAACAGCTTAATACCGAAGGCTCTGTCACCAACTTACGTCATCGCCGCCTTGATTTGTATGGTGCATTCACCAAAGCCAAAGAGTCATAAGGATCTCCCTAATTCGCCGCTACCAAAGAGCGTGGCGGCGAATAAAGCCTGCTGCAGGTTGATTCTGCGCAATTATCAGAGGCATGTCAGTTTTTCTCAATGGTGAGAAACAAGAATTGACCCAATAGGACATTCGGAGTATCACTCCAACTTCGTTCCGCTTTTATTAGGGGAAAGCTTTTGGAACATATTAACGAACTTCTCATGTCAATGAAGCCTTTGCTTGAGCAATACGGCTACGTTGCGCTGATTGTCAGTATATTTCTAGAAGGGATAGGTATCCCGATGCCTGGTCAATCACTGATGATCGCGGCATCTTTGCTCTCGTCAGAACAAGTCATGAACCTAAGTATGGTAATGATGGTATCGTGGCTGAGCTGCTTTTTTGGTAATACCTGTGGCTACTTAATCGGTTATTACTTTGAGGGGTGGTTAGATAAAAAAGGCTACATTTCCGGCCCGAAGATGCAAACGCTTCAATTGACTATCCAGAAATACGGCCCTACGTGCTTGGTGGTCAGCCGCTTTATTGAAGGAATGAAGCAATTTATGCCTCTTGCATGCGGTATCGCGAAAATGCCACGTAGAGAGTTTTTGCTCGGTAACGCCCTCGCGGCGACGGTTTGGGTATTGGTATTCAGCTTGTTAACTCACTTTGCATTTGAACATTTAAGCGTGTTGAGCAACCTGTACACCGAATACAAATATCTGGTATGGGCATTTGCTGCTGTCTTATTTACGTGGATGGTTTTAGGTATTGTTAAACGCAAAAAAGCCAAATCAATGCAATAACGACAGTCTCTTCATTAGCGCATAACTAAAGCTCGTGGTATCAGTGAGATACGCAACACGAGCTTTTATCTTTTTCTTTACGTGTAAAATTTAAACAGCCATTTAGACGTCTAGACGTTGACAATGTAGAAATGTGATATTAGTCTGCTCTTCTCTCTTATCATTAACATTGTCGTTTACATGTCCGGTTCCCAACAAACTACTAAAACAGTTGCACCGTCTGCGGTCGCACTGATCCCATTAATTGTATTCCTTGCGCTATTTATTGGCGTAGGCACTTACTTATCTTTGCAAGGCGTGGAATTTGCCTTCTACCAGCTGCCTGCACCCATCGCGGTATTACCAGCCATCATCATTGCGTTTCTTTTAAGTAAAGAGAAACTTAACCGCTCAATCGAACACTTCATGCGTGGTGTTGGCCACCCAGACATCATCGCAATGTGTATGATCTATCTGCTTGCAGGTGCCTTTGCTGCGGTAGCAAAAGCCTCTGGCGGTGTTGATGCAACAGTGAACCTTGGTTTATCCGCTATTCCAACCAGCATGATTTTACCGGGCATTTTTCTGATTTCTGCTTTTATCGCAACAGCAATGGGGACTTCGATGGGTACCATCGCAGCCGTTGCCCCCGTAGCGTTGGGTATTGCTGAATCAGCAGGAATGAGCTTACCGTTAACCGCAGGCGTTGTACTGAGCGGCGCTATGTTTGGTGATAACCTTTCTATCATCTCTGACACCACCATCGCGGCGACACGCTCTCAAGGTTGTGAGATGAAAGACAAGTTTAAAGAGAACATTCGTATTGCTTTACCTGCGGCGTTGATCGCGATTGCAGTGTTCGCTTTCAACAGTACTGCGACTCAAGTGCCTGCAACTGGCGATATTGAGTGGCTAAAAGTCTTGCCGTACATCACTATTTTGATCCTAGCGGTATCTGGTGTGAATGTGTTTGTGGTTCTGTCGATTGGCATTCTTTTGGCTGGCGGCGTGAGCTTGGCATCGATTGACAATTACGGACTAACTAATCTAGCCCAAGACGTATACAAAGGCTTTGGTAACATGCAAGAGATCTTCTTGTTATCCATGCTGATTGGTGGCTTGAGTGAACTGATGCGTCGCCAAGGTGGTCTTGCTTTTCTAACAAATTTCGTTAGTAGCCTTATCCACGCGTTTGGCTCTAGTCACTCTAAGCATGCGAACAGTCGTGCAAGCGAGCTAGGTATTGCAGGTTTGGTATCAATGGTCAATGGCTGTACGGCAAACAACACCGTAGCCATCATTGTATCGGGCAGCGTTGCTCGCCAACTGGCGGAAGAGAATAATGTCTCTCCTCGCCGCTCAGCAAGCTTGTTAGACATTTTCTCATGCGTGGTGCAAGGCGTGTTGCCTTACGGTGCTCAAGTACTACTGCTTGGTTCCGTGTTCAACCTCTCGCCACTTGAAGTAGTTGCCAATTCTTACTACTGTTTTGCATTAGCGATAGCGGCTGTTGTCGCGGTGTTTATCAAACATCCCGCTCGTCAACCTGTAGCGCAAACTGAGAACTAACGACAAATACCGAAAAGGCTCCGATGGAGCCTTTTTACTTTCCTTTCTTCTTTTTTTCTTTTCCGCGAGCAGATTTACTTCAAAGCTGAACGCAAACTTTGCGCACTGCGTAAAGGAATCGCAAAGCGATGCGCCACATCGCGTAGAGCTTCCACCTGAGCCGCGTTACTGATTGCTAATTCGCCTGCCACATCGAAGTGGTTATTCTCAAACCCCACTCTAACATCGAATCCAAGTAACATCGCACTCGCTAAACAGTCTTGCTCTCGCGCACCAAAAGCACAAATGGCACATCGAATTTCTTCCTCGACAAAACGCGCCAAATTCAAACCTCGTAAATCCCATGGCGAAGACTGTTGAGCTTGGTGATAACGCCCTAACACCACTAATGCATGCTGATGCGTTTTAGGTAACACGCCCGCATCACGCAGTTGGAAATAACGTTCAATGTCGGTTGCATCGTAGAGAATAATTTGGCTCACGATGTTGTGTTCTGCCACCCAATGGAAAAAGGCATGCCCTTCTTTCTCACTTGCGCGATCAGGGATTAACTCCCTCAATGCAAAAGAAGCCGCTTCTGGTTTCACAGCTTTAACTAACGCCATCTGTTGTGGCGGAGAATACAAGCCCACCGCCTCTGTGGTGAGCTGTACCATCATGTTTTGTCCCACCGCTTCTTTCACGGCATGGTAAATTGCCATGTTGTCGTCGATGTCTAATGAATGACGTCCGTTGGCGTCTCTAGCATGTAAATGGATCATGGCAGCCCCTAGCGTTTGACAAGCGATAGCCTCTGCAACCAGTTCGTCTGTTGTCATGGGTAAGCTGGCGTGATCGTGCTTAGTTTTTCTTGCACCGTTTGGGGCCACGATAATGGCGATAGGTTCTCGCAAATATTGGTTTGCTACTTCCATGTCTCCGCCACCTCTTTTAACGTTAATGAGAGTTTACCGACTAGTTCATCAATATGATGAGACTGAATAATGAATGGCGGTGCGAGCAAAATATGGTGCCCATTAACGCCATCAATCGTTCCGCCCATTGGGTAGCACATTAAGCCATTTTCCATTGCTCGCTGTTTGATGCGTTTGTCTGCCAATGTGGCTTTACTCAGAGGCGCCTTGCTTTCTTTATCCGCCACCAGCTCAATGCCAAAAAACAAGCCTTTACCACGAATGTCGCCAATGTACGGTAAATGGGCCAATGCAGAAGTAAGCTCATTACGCAGCAAAGCACTTTGCTGATTCACCGCCGTTAATAAATCATCTTGGAAGATGGTTTCAATTGTTGCCACGGCAGCAGCGCACGCCACAGGGTGCGCCATAAAGGTATGACCGTGTTGGAAAAAACCGCTTCCATCAGCAATAGCTTGATAGACTCGATCATTCGCAACCACCGCGCCAATAGGTTGATAGCCCGCACCAAGCCCTTTAGCCATACACACCAGATCGGGTTCTGCCTCTTCTTGCTCAAACGCAAAAAAACTGCCACTGCGTCCAACGCCACACATGACTTCATCCAAGATCAATAACACATCGTATTGGTCGCATATTTCGCGAATACGCTTGAAGTAACCTTGTGTGGCAGGCACAGCTCCAGCGGTGGCTCCCACAATGGGCTCAGCGACAAAAGCCATGACATTATCAGCCCCCAACTCAAGAATTTTTGCCTCTAGCTCATTCGCCGCTCGCAATGAGTAATCCAATTCCGACTCATGACTCTGCTGATAACGATAAGCATAGCAAGGGGCGATATGATGGCTCGGGTGTAAGATGGGTTTGAACGGTTCACGTCGCCATTCATTACCTCCGACAGCCAGAGCCCCCAAGGTATTACCGTGATAACTTTGCTGACGCGCGATGAATTGCTTTTTCTCTGGCTTACCTGATTCCACGAAATACTGCCGCGCCATTTTTAGTGCCGACTCCACCGCTTCTGATCCTCCACTGACTAAATACACATGGTTGAACTGTTCAGGCATGTACTGACAAATCAATTCTGCTAGGCGCTCACTGTTGTCACTAGTAAAAAATCCAGTATGAGCAAATGGCACTCGCTCGATCTGTTCCAACATGGCTTTTTTAACGGCGTGATGACTGTGGCCAAGGTTTGATACCGCAGCACCACCACAAGCATCGAGATACTGCTTTCCATGCTTATCGAATAGATAAACACCTTCACCTCTATCGATGATTGGTAGCGTGGCATGGCAATGACGGTGAAATACGTAAGACATTTGAGTCCCTTCCAATGTGTAATACTTGCACACATCATCAGGAACAAACCCAAACGTGACAAGAGAATAAATCTCACCCTCTATGAGCTTTTGGAATGCCACAAACCAAAAACACCAAAACCCTTGATATTTAAACAATAAAATAAAAATAGGCCAGCTTTTTTAAAGGCTGGCCTATGGGTAACCCAAAGCTAAAAACAGAATCGTTTTACGAGTTTAGTGCCTGTTCTAAATCGGCTAGAATATCGTCAATATGTTCAATACCCACCGATAAACGAATCATCTCTGGAGACACACCAGCTTGTTTTTGTTCTGCTTCGCTCAATTGACGATGAGTCGTCGATGCAGGATGGCAAGCCAATGATTTTGCATCGCCAATGTTCACCAAACGCTTAAAGATTTTCAAAGCATCATAAAAACGCACACCAGCGTCATAACCATCTTTTAAACCAAACGACAAAATCGCAGAAGGCTTACCTTTCATGTATTTTTCGGCGAGATGGAAGTGTTCAGAACTTGGCAATCCGGCATAACTTACCCAACTGACTTTGTCATTCTGTTCCAAGAATTCAGCCACTTTGAGTGTGTTCTCGGTATGGCGCTCCATACGCAGCGGTAACGTTTCTAACCCTTGCATAAGCATAAATGCATTCATCGGTGATAATGCTGCTCCGGTATTACGCAGTGGTACGGTACGCGCACGCCCGATAAATGCCGCCTCACCAAACGCTTCGGTATACACCACGCCGTGGTAAGAAGGTTCTGGTTGGTTGAAAACAGGAAAGCGGTCTTTGTGCTGTGCCCAAGGGAATTTACCGGAATCCACAATCACGCCACCCAATGTGGTGCCATGCCCACCAACGTATTTAGTGAGAGAGTGAACTACGATATCCGCACCAAATTCGATGGGTTTGCAAAGCACTGGCGTCGCAACAGTGTTATCCACAATCACAGGTACGCCTTGTGCATGAGCAAGCTCCGCCACACGTTCTAAATCGATGATATTACCCGCAGGGTTCCCAATGCTCTCGCAGTACACCGCTTTGGTATTTTCATCAATTAACTCGGCCAAACTTTCTGGCTTGTCATCTTTGGCAAACTTCACTTGAATACCTTGATTTGGCAGCATGTGCGCAAACAAGGTGTAAGTACCGCCATAAAGTTGCGGCGTAGAAACGATGTTATCGCCCGCTTGCGCTAACGTCAGAATCGCATAGTTAATCGCTGCACTCCCCGCACTCACGACCAACCCGGCAATGCCGCCTTCTAACGCTGCCATGCGTTTTTCCAGCACGTCATTAGTCGGATTCATGATGCGAGTGTAGATATTCCCCGGCACTTCCAAGTTAAACAGATCAGCACCATGCTGCGCGTTATCAAACTCGTACGCAACCGTTTGATAAATCGGTGTCGCGACAGATTTGGTGGTCGGGTCAGTTTCGTAACCAAAATGGATGGATAGCGTTTCGTCTTTCATGTTCTTCCCTGTCTTTCATCACTCAAATAGCGGCAAGAAAAGCACTTACCTTGCTTAAAACTTATATTGCCCAATTTTTCAACAAATAACGTAGGGGCGAATCACAGAGATAAAACGCTAATTCAACTGTCCAAGTAACCAGTGACGAAACGTTTCTGTCGCATTCGTACGTGTGTTCATGATCAAGTAATACCCTGCATTGGCAGGAATCGGTTTGAATGGAGAAACCAAACGCTCTGTCGTCAATTCATCCTCAATCAGTGCCATTCGTGCCATCGCAATCCCAACGCCAGCTTCGGCTGCAGACATCGCCATATCCGTTCGATTAAAAAAGTGTCCGATATCGGTTTTAAAATCCAACCCCATCGCTGACGCCCAATATAGCCACTCATAGTCACGCGTCGCTTTTTCCCATGGCATCGCATCGTGTAGTAGCGTCGCCTCTTGCCATTGCTTCACTGGCATTGAGTTTTTTTGCTCACCAAACAACGTTTTTAGCCAGCCATGATCCTCAAGGTATTTTGGACTCATCACCGGTAGCAGATGCTCATCCAAAATCAGCTCCGCGTTAGCATTTCTATAAGGATGAAGACCATAGTCAATTGCGACGTCATAGTCTTTTATCTCACTATTTACCAGCGCACCTTCCGCAAAGATTTGTACTTGGATATCCGGATTATCATGATGGAAGCTTTCGAGCTTTGGGACTAACCATTTGAAAGCAAAAGAAGGCGTCAACTTCAAACGAATTTCATTGGTTTGCTTTTCTACTTTGAGCTCATCAAGCAATTTGCTCAGTTCCGAAAAGTGAAACTGCGTCGCTTGGTGTAACTGAGTGCCTTTTACGGTTAAACGAATACCGCGAGAGTGGCGTTCAAATAAAGTAAAACCTAATAACGCTTCCAAATGAATAATTTGTTGGCTTATGGCACCAGTGGTGAGGTGTAAATGTCTTGCGGCACCAGTAAAGCTGCTGTACTCCGCGACTTGGCTAAATAGGCACAAACCACTTATCAGATTACTTTTCATCCTTGAGCCTATAGTTTTTCTAAACGCAGTGTGTAATTTATATCGATTGTTAACAAAAGGTAAAGAAAAGAAACTGAGCACTCTGATAAATGTGTGGAGTGCATCAATGGAAGTCATCGTATTAGGCAGCGGCGTTATCGGCTTAACCTCTGCTTGGTATTTATCTCAAGCAGGCTATCAAGTTACCGTCATTGACCGCCAAGCAAGCAGTGCCATGGAAACGAGCTTCGCCAATGCCGGGCAGATCTCATATGGCTATTCTTCGCCTTGGGCTGCGCCTGGTGTTCCTGTTAAAGCCATTAAGTGGTTAATGGAGGAGCATGCTCCACTTAAAATCAAACCCACTCTGAATGCCGACATGATCCGCTGGGCGAGTAAAATGGTCGCGAACTGCACCCTACCTCGCTATCAAGTTAACAAGGCTCGCATGCTTTCGATCGCTAACCACAGCCGTATTTGCTTAGAACAGTTACGCCAAGAACACGCCATTGAGTATCAAGGACGTCAGTTTGGGACCTTGCAAGTATTCCGAACACATCAACAGCTGCAAGCCATTGAAAAGGACATGCAGCTCCTTGAACAAAGCGGAACCCGATTTAAGCTAATGGACGTCGAACAATGTATTGAACAAGAGCCAGGGCTTGCACTTGTGAAAGACAAACTGGTTGGTGGCTTGCATCTACCTGATGACGAAACGGGCGATTGCCATCAATTTTGCCAACAACTAACGGAGCTTGCTAAGGCACACGATGTCCGATTTGAGTTCGATACTGAAGTAAGCAATTGGGTTACAGTAGGCAAAAAGATCATAGGTGTCCAAACGAACCGAGGACAATTTAAAGCAGACCAATATGTAGTGGCCTCTGGCAGCTACTCTACAGCGCTACTCAAGCAACTCGATATTGATATTCCGGTCTACCCTGTCAAAGGCTATTCACTCACCATCCCGATGGAGGATGAACACTTCTCTCCTCGATCTACTGTGATGGATGAAACCTATAAAGTCGCTATGACTCGATTTGATGACAGAATTCGCGTAGCTGGCACCGCAGAATTAGCAGGGTTTGATGCTTCCCTTCCACAAAAGCGCAAAAACACCATCGAAATGGTCATCCGTGATCTTTTTCCTCGTTGTGGTGACTTCAGCCAAGCTGAGTTTTGGAGCGGCTTTAGGCCAATGACGCCTGATGGCACACCAATTATCGGCGCGACTAAATACGATAACCTTTTTACTAACACCGGACACGGAACTCTGGGCTGGACGATGGCTTGTGGTTCAGGTCAATTGCTAGCAAGCGTAATGAAAGGTGAAAAAGCAAAAGTGATGGATAATGCGGAGCTTAACCTTTGTCGTTACGCCTGAGGACATCACTGAACAAAAAACAGGCAGACACTTACTCCACAAAATGCATAACCACTGGCATTTTTAACTCATCAAAATCGCAGCACATTTAAATGACAATGTGCTGCATAATTAATCATCAGGCAAATCTTCTACCTAAAAGGAGCAAATAAGCAACAAGAACCAAATTTTAACAACTACTCTCCATTCTGTGTTCATCATCACGCTACAAAGGATTTGTAGCTAAAAAAGTTAACAATTGCATTACATAAAGGGTAATGTATTGTGTGAAAAACAACCACAAACACAACTAACAGGGAAAATACTCATGCAGTCATTAGTTGATTTTCTGAATGGAATTATTTGGAGCCCGGTACTGATCTATTTGTGCCTTGGCGCAGGTTTGTTCTATTCAATCATGACGCGTTTTGTACAAATTCGTCACTTCTTTGAGATGTGGCGCTTATTACTTTCAGGGAAGAGTTCAACAAAAGGGATATCATCATTTCAGGCACTTGCCGTTTCACTATCTGGCCGTGTAGGTACAGGTAACATTGCTGGTGTTGCTGCTGCTATCGGTTTCGGTGGCCCAGGTGCCGTATTCTGGATGTGGGTCGTTGCCTTCTTTGGCGCTGCAACCGCATACGCAGAATCAACACTTGCACAAATTTATAAAGAAGAAGACGAAGGCGAGTTCCGTGGTGGCCCTGCTTACTATATTGAGAAAGCAATGGGACAAAAATGGTACGCTTGGATCTTTGCTATCGCGACCATCTTTGCTTGTGGTGTTCTACTTCCTGGCGTTCAATCGAACAGTATCGGTAACGCAGTAGAAGCCGCATTTGGCTCAGGTGACATGATTGAAACCGCTATTGGTACCTTCAGTTTTGCTAAAATTTTCACTGGTACGGTTGTTTGTGTCATTTTGGCTTTCATCATTTTTGGTGGCGTAAAGCGTATCGCGAACTTTACCCAAGTCGTTGTGCCATTTATGGCGTTAGCTTACATCATTACTGCGTTTGTCATCATCCTTCTAAACATTGGTGAGGTTCCACGCATTTTCGGCATGATCATTGGTGACGCGTTCACACCAATGGCAGGCGTTGGTGCAGCAATCGGCTGGGGTGTAAAACGTGGTGTCTACTCCAACGAAGCAGGTCAAGGTACTGGTCCTCACGCAGCAGCAGCAGCGAGTGTTGATCACCCAGCTCAGCAAGGTCTTGTTCAATCTTTCTCTATTTACATCGATACACTACTTGTGTGTTCAGCAACCGCGTTCATGATTCTTATCACTGGCGCGTACAACGTAAATGGTGCGATTGAAGGTACATTCCTGGTTCAAAACCTACCAGCGGATATTGGTGCAAATGGTCCTGTGTTTACACAGATGGCGATCGAAAGCGCACTACCTGGCGTGGGTAAACCATTCATCGCAATCGCTCTATTCTTCTTCGCGTTTACGACCATTCTGGCTTACTACTACATTGCAGAAACGAACATTGCTTACATTCGTCGTACGTTCAAAGTAAATGGACTGATGTTTATTCTGAAAGTCATCATTATTTCATCCGTGTTCTACGGAACCGTGAAAACCGCCAACTTAGCATGGGCGATGGGTGATGTAGGCGTAGGACTGATGGCGTGGCTAAACATCATCGGTATTTTGATCATCTTCTTTATGTCGAAGCCTGCACTCAAAGCACTGAACGACTACGAAGAGCAACAAAAACGTGGTGTGACCGATTTTACATTTAACCCTGTTGCACTGGGCATTAAAGGCGCAGATTACTGGGAAGATAAGTACCGACGTAAAACGGGTAAAGCACCAACGGCAGACAGCAATAGCGCAGAAACTGTTGAGCAACCATCAACATAGCGTTATCACATAAATAAGAAAAAGCAGTGGTCCGATTGAGGACATAAAAAAGGGGGATTAACCAATGGTTAATCCCCCTTTCTTCATTATGAGTAGCAGCTTAGGCGATAACCGCTTCAACTTTACGAGCGATTTTTGCTTTACCTACAGGTAACACTTCACGACCAAATTCGTTGTTCAGTACTTGTGCCATTGCGAAGTAAATTGCACTTGCGCCACAGAAGATACCCTCGAAGCCAGCGATAGCACCGATCACTTCGCTACCAGTGAAATCACGAGCAGCAAGCAAGAAGAACAGGATAGTTAGAGAGCCAAATACCACTTGCTTCGCTGTTGGGTAACATAGAGAACCAATGAACATGAAACCAGTGAAGATGCCCCAAAGCGCTAGGTACCAACCCATAAAGCTTGCAGGGCTTGCAGGAAGACCCATGTGAGGCATTACGATTAGACCAACCAATGTTAGCCAAAATAGACCGTAAGAAGTAAACGCAGTTGTGCCGAATGTATCACCGCGTTTAAAGCACATGATGCCAACGATTACTTGGCTAAGGCCACCGTAAAAGATGCCCATCGCTAGAATCATAGAGTCAATTGGGAAAAATCCTGCATTATGAATATTGAGCAGAATAGTGGTCATACCGAAACCCATAAGACCTAGCGGTGCTGGGTTAGCCAGTTTTGTCGACATGTACAAATACCTTTTTTCAAAAATGTTGATAAAAAATGCGCGCGAATTTTAATGGGCTCCAGAACAAAAGAGAAAAGCTGTTATTGAAAACTTAGATTCCATAAATAAACCACTACATATATAAAAAAAGACCCTGCAAAAAAGCAGAGTCTTTATAGATGGTTAGGTTGTTTTTTACTCGATCACTGACAAGAAATCTCGTCCCAGAACCAGTTGCTTTGCGTTGGGCTTTCCCACACTCCTGGGCCATTTTTCGCAACAAAACATTTGTTTTGGTACGTCACTTTATCGCCGTTAGCGACTTGCGTTACACCCGGCTCCCACTGAATAAAATTGCCTGTCACTGGTGGTTCTGGCTCGGTTACTGGCGGCTCTGGCTCAGTCACCGGTGGTTCAGGTTCCGTTGTAGGCGGCTCCGTAGGAGTGCCTGAAACCAGCTTCCAAGGGTCTCCTTTCGTTGGCTCATTACCTTGTGACCACCATTTCGCTTCGTAAACAGCACCTTGGTAAGAAACTTGATCACCCGTGTTATATACTTTGCCAGAATCCCAAGCTGCCACACCACCTACAGGCGGATCGACCGGATCCACTGGGTCTAACTTGTCAACTACACGAACTTCTGGCCAACCCGCATGAGATTGGTAGAAGTTAGTTACACATTTCTCATAGTCACCCGCAACTAGCGCAGAGTAAGCCGTTTGGAAACCAACAAGTTCACATTCAAAAGAGTGGCCTCCCGGACGATCTGAGTAGTATTTCCAGTTCCCATCCCAGTTGGTGTACAACACGTCTGTCGCACCATTCAGATTTAAGCTGCCGTAAGGCGTCTGCTGCCAACAGGTATTGGTCTCATCGGCTTCAATTGGAATTTGATAATGAGCGGCAAGTCCTTCCCAATAGCGAATACGGTTAACAGGTTGACCTTTATCTTTGTTTTGCTCTCCACACTCAATACCACCATTGATCACGTTGATGGTGGTACCAAAGCCGTAACCAATGCCAGCATCAAGCTCACGCTGTGAAGGCACCCAAGTACGGTCAATCACATGTAGCATTGCAGGTTTCGGTGCTTGTGGGGTTAGGAAGAACCAGATAGCCGATGCTAAGTTCAGCCACGAATCCGCAACCAAGCCTGGATTTTTCAGCAATACAGATGCATCGCCATCAAACATCACTTCAGAGAACGCGCCATAGTTAAAATGGTAAGAAAGCTGCTTTGCACCACGTCCAAAGTAACCTTGTCCAAACTCACATGGCCAGCGTTTGTTTTGCCAGTCATTTTGACCACAACCTGTTGTGTAACCTTCTTGCCCTTCAGACCATCCAATTTCTCGCACATGAACCAAAGCTTGCTGCCACTCTTCCAACCCTAGCGGATTATCCGATACGTTATCAATCGAAATATGGCCACCGGTTTCTTGTGCAAAGTGAGCAAACGCTGTCACGATCGATTTTTTACAAATTGCATCCGAATCACGACCGTCTGTGTACTCACCACAGAATGCAGGGAACTTACCAATTGCACGTAGGAAACGCGTGTAAGTGTATTCAGGTGCCGCCATTTGAGTCAGGAAGTCCCACTCACTTTCGGGGAATACACGCTCTACACGCTTCACGTTTTCTGGGTTGGTTGTCGCCCCTGGAACAATCGCTTCAACCACTGAGTTCGGGCGTGTCTCTAATGCTTGTGACCAAATGGCATACATAGGATCAGAAGTTTTGCTTTGCTCTACGGCTTGAACGTCACCACGAGCAATAACATAACCATTCGGATTTTGCGGATCGGGCTGAATATTCATACTCGCATTCACTTGTGCTGCTAAGACACAACTCAATGCAAGAGGAAGATGTTTGAGTGCAAACATGTCTAGTCTCCGGATTTCAACAATACAATATACGAGGAATAACTAGACATATAGTGGATCATATATACGAAACACCGAGCCAAGTACGTTGATTCTGCGAGACAAAATGAATAAATAGGTCCTCACACACATTTTGTCACAAGAAAAATGTTACCTTGACTCAAAAGAAAAGCGGAGACCCTGTGAGCCTCCGCTTTGTGATGTTTCTCTCTTTATTGTTCTGCCGAAACCACCTCTAGCTTCGCGGTTGACTTTTGTTTAGACAGCACAAAATAAACCACACACTGAGAAATAATTGCGGCAAGCACAATCACTGGTGAGGCGTTGATTCCAGCTAAAAGAAAACACCCCAATGCGATCATTCCATTGAGTAATGCGTAAGGCAATTGTGTACGGAAGTGCTCATACTGTTCACACCCCGCTCCTGTCGACGACAAAATCGTAGTTTCAGAGATGGGAGAACAGTGATCGCCAAACAAGCCACCAGATAATACCGCACCAATACAAACCAACAGTGGTGCATCAATCGCGACGGCAGTTGGGATCACTAATGGCATCATGATGGCAAACGTCCCCCAAGATGATCCCGTAGCGAACGAGATAATACCGGCCAGTAAAAACGCAACCGCTGGCAATAACCAGTAAGGGAAACCGGCTTGAGCTTGTTCAGCAATGTATGCAGCTGCACCTAATTCTTTCCCAACCGAGCTAAGCGCCCAAGCCAATACCAGAATCACCGCCACTGACATCATGTTTGACATCCCTTTCAGATAAACCTGAATACCATCCGAAAGCTTTCTTACGCCATAAAACGCCATCAGCGCAATTAAAGTGAAGGCCGCGAAGAAATATGCAGAAGAAAGTGCAGCCCTAAACGTTGATCCTGCCACTTTTTGAAATGGAAAACCGTGTGGCACGAGGATGGTACATAGAACCACCAGCATAACGAGCAAAGGTGCCCATACAAAACTAGATTTTGCATCTTTATGCGTAAACACATTCATGGACTCCTGCACTTTCCCAAAGTCAGAGCCCTGCTCTGCTAGTTGTTCAGCCTTCGCCATCGGTCCGAAATCTAATTTGAAGAAAGAGACAATCGGCACAATCGCGATCGCAAGAAAGGCGTAAAACTGATACGGGATCGCACCAATGAAAGCATCCCAATCACTCATACTGACATTCAGGGCAGTAAACTCTTTTTGAATCAATCCCATGATGTAAACGCCCCATCCGATAAAAGGGATCAAGATTGCCACCGGAGAGGAAGTCGAATCGATAATAAAAGCTAATTTTTGGCGTGATACTTTTAACTTATCAAATAAAGGGCGAAAAACAGGGCCAACAATCAGTGGTGTACCAAGGTCTGAGAAGAAAATAACCACACCACCGAACCATGCGGACAGTTGAGCTTGGCATTTACTCGCAACCCATTGAGTAACCTTTTTAGCAAACGCCACACCACCGCCAGATTTCTCCATCAAGGCAACAAAGCCACCAATAAAGACCAAGAGCAAAATGACGCCCGCATTGTAGCTGTCAGTTAATTGCGGCAGTAGATAGCTTTTCATCAATGCACTAAACGAGTCTAGTGGCCCTTTTTCGACAAATGTCCCTTCGAGCATAGCGACACCACTCACCACACCGGCGAATAAACCAACAACGACATTTCTTGTGGTCAGCGCGAGGAAAAGAGTAATAAGGATGGGAATGAGAGAGGTAACGTCAGCCTGTTCCATAGTAATACCATTTATGATAATCAAACAATTAAAATGAATATATATTTAATTTAACCGCATGTATATATCTCTCACAAAAAAGTTGAGCCACCTCTTCACAAACTTGAAGTACAAAAAAACCAGCCCGAAGGCTGGTTCTTATAAACTCAACTGTCTAGAGGAAAATTATTCCCACTCGATAGTCGCTGGTGGCTTACCTGAAATGTCGTAAACAACACGAGAAATGCCATCAACTTCGTTGATAATACGGTTAGATACCTTACCTAGGAAGTCGTATGGTAGGTGCGCCCAGTGTGCCGTCATAAAGTCGATGGTTTCTACCGCACGTAGAGACACAACCCAATCGTACTTACGGCCATCGCCCATTACACCAACAGAACGTACTGGTAGGAATACCGTGAACGCTTGAGATACTTTGTTGTATAAATCAGCTGCGTGAAGCTCTTCAATAAAGATAGCATCAGCACGGCGTAGCAAGTCACAGTACTCTTTCTTGATTTCACCAAGAACACGAACACCTAGACCAGGACCCGGGAATGGGTGGCGGTAAAGCATGTTGTAAGGCAGGCCTAATTCTAGACCAATCTTACGAACTTCATCTTTGAACAACTCACGTAGTGGCTCAACAAGACCCATTTCCATGTCATCTGGAAGACCGCCCACGTTGTGGTGCGATTTGATCACGTGCGCTTTACCAGTCTTAGATGCAGCTGACTCGATTACATCAGGATAAATCGTACCTTGAGCTAGCCATTTCGCGTTTTTCAGCTTCTTAGACTCTTCATCGAATACATCTACGAATACGTGACCGATAGTCTTACGCTTCTCTTCTGGGTCAGACTTGCCTTCAAGTGCTTTTAGGAAGCGTTCTTCAGCGTCAACTTTGATGATGTTCAAACCAAATTGGTCGCCGAACATATCCATTACTTGTTGACCTTCGTTTAGACGAAGTAGACCGTTATCAACAAATACACACGTTAGCTTGTCGCCGATTGCGCGATGAACCAGCATCGCAACTACCGATGAATCAACACCACCAGATAGACCTAGGATAACTTCGTCGTCACCCACTTGCTCTTTAATGCGAGCAACCGCGTCTTCGATGATAGATTCCGATGTCCATAGACGCTCACAGCCACATACGCCAAGAACAAAGTTCTCAAGCATTTGTAGGCCACCTTTTGTGTGTGTCACTTCTGGGTGGAACTGAACGCCGTAGTATTTCTTCTCTTCATTCGCCATCGCAGCGTAAGGACAAGTGTCTGTCTCACCAACTTTTACGAAATCGGCTGGGATCTCTACTACTTTGTCGCCATGGCTCATCCAAACGTCTTGAGTTGCTTCAAGGTCTTTAAATAGAGCACATTCACCAGAAACTTTAACCTGAGCGTAGCCAAACTCACGTTCGTTAGAGCCCGCCACTTTGCCTCCTAGCTGTTCCGCCATGGTTTGCATGCCGTAACATACGCCAAGCAAAGGAACACCAGAATCAAACACATATTGAGGCGCGCGTGGAGAGTTCTCTTCCGTTACGCTTTCTGGACCGCCAGATAGGATAATGCCATCTGGGTTGAATTCGCGAATATCCGCTTCTTCTACATCCCAGCTCCATAGTTCACAGTAAACGCCGATTTCACGTACGCGGCGTGCTACTAATTGAGTGTACTGAGAACCGAAGTCCAAGATCAGAATACGTTGGTCATGGATATTTTTAGTCATTTTGAGCAGTCTTTTTAAGGCTAAGTGATTAAAACCGAGGCGAGTGTACTCGCCTCTTCTTAATGCTTCAAGGAAAAAGCAAACGTTTCCGTTGGGTAATTAGTTCCCTAGACGGTAGTTCGGCGCTTCCTTAGTAATTTGAACATCGTGTACATGAGACTCTTGCATACCTGCACCAGAGATACGTACAAATTCAGCTTTCGTACGCATATCTTCGATAGTTGCAGAACCAGTTAGACCCATGCTTGAACGTAGACCACCCATTTGTTGGTGTACGATCTCTTTTAGACGGCCTTTGTATGCGATACGACCTTCAATACCTTCTGGTACTAGCTTGTCCGCTGCGTTGTCAGACTGGAAGTAACGGTCAGAAGAACCTTGAGACATAGCACCAAGAGAACCCATGCCGCGGTAAGACTTGTAAGAACGGCCATTGTATAGAATTACTTCACCCGGCGCTTCTTCAGTACCAGCAAACATAGAACCAACCATCACACATGATGCGCCAGCTACGATTGCTTTACAGATATCACCTGAGAAACGGATACCACCGTCAGCAATAACCGGAATACCATAATCATTAGCCACTTCTGCCGCATCTGCGATTGCAGTGATTTGTGGAACTCCTACACCCGTTACAATACGAGTTGTACAGATAGAACCAGGGCCGATACCAACTTTCACTGCGCTTACGCCAGCTTCGATTAGTGCTTTAGCACCAGCACCTGTTGCTACGTTACCACCGATGATGTCTAGATCTGGGTAAGCTGCACGTGTTTCGCGAATGCGGTTTAGAACACCTTCAGAATGTCCGTGTGAAGAGTCGATAAGTAGAACGTCAACGCCTGCTTCAACTAGAGCAGCAACACGCTCTTCGTTACCAGCGCCAGCACCAACGGCTGCGCCAACACGTAGGCGACCACGCTCATCTTTACATGCGTTTGGTTTACGTTCTGCTTTGTGGAAGTCTTTCGCAGTAATCATACCGGTTAGTTGGAACTCATCATTCACAACCAATACTTTCTCTACACGAGCTTCGTGCATTTTCTCTTGCACTTCTTCTCGTGTTGCACCTTCTTTAACTGCTGCCAACTTCTCTTTTGGCGTCATTACTGAAGATACTTTCTTAGAAAGGTCCGTCACAAAACGAACGTCACGACCAGTGATAATACCAACAAGCTCATTGCTCTCAGTGACAACAGGGAAACCTGCAAAACCATGCTTTTCAGTGAGTGCAACAACATCAGCGATGGTCGCGTCAGGGTTTACAGTAACCGCGTCAGTTACCATACCAGCTTCGAACTTCTTAACTTTACGAACTTCGGCTGCCTGCTGCTCAATAGACATGTTCTTGTGGATAAAGCCAATGCCACCCTCTTGCGCTAGCGCAATTGCTAGACGAGCTTCAGTAACAGTGTCCATAGACGCTGAAATCATTGGGATGTTTAGGGTGATGTTCTTAGTTAGCTGAGTGCGAAGATCAGCTGTGTTTGGGAGAACGGTGGAGTGTGCTGGCACAAGTAGTACGTCATCGAATGTCAGCGCTTCTTTGGCAATTCTTAGCATTTGCAATATCTCACAATTAGAGGAGTAAAAAGACAATCCAATCTCATCGTTTCGCATAATGAGGGTAACCAGTTTTAGGTTGTTGGCTACATTTGGATTAGATATTGCGGAGGGATTATACGGTTAACGCAATCGCTTGACCACAAATTTTTTAATTTTTTTCTTGCAATTACCCCCTTGCTATGTATTATATTGCCGCTAATTTCCATACTCACGTCTAAGAGATTAGCTGTGCTCTCCAAGACCAATCAAAACATCTTTACTGTTTCTCGTCTCAACGCAGAAGTTCGCTTACTCCTTGAAAACGAAATGGGGATCGTTTGGCTCGTCGGAGAGATATCCAACTTTTCAGCTCCTGTCTCTGGTCACTGGTACCTCACTCTTAAAGACTCTCGCGCTCAAGTTAAATGTGCCATGTTTCGTGGTAACAATCGCCGCGTTACTTTCAAGCCCGCTAACGGTAATCAAGTCCTAGTAAAAGCTCGTCTTTCTCTTTATGAGCCTCGCGGTGACTACCAATTGATCATCGAAAGCATGCAACCGGAAGGTGATGGCCGTCTTCAACAAGAGTTTGAAGAGCTGAAAATGAAGCTTGCAGCAGAAGGGTTGTTCGCGCAAATCAATAAGCAATCTTTGCCTGAGCACCCTAAACGTGTTGGCGTCATCACATCGAAAACTGGTGCCGCGCTTTACGATATCTTAGACGTATTGAAACGTCGTGATCCTTCCCTACCTGTTGTGATTTATCCGACAGTGGTACAAGGTGAGGACGCAGCCATTCAAATTGCACAAGCCATTGGTCGCGCTAACAGCCGTGATGAATGTGATGTGCTAATTGTGGGCCGAGGTGGTGGTTCATTAGAAGACTTATGGTGCTTTAACAACGAGATATTAGCTCGCACGATTGCAGCAAGCCAAATTCCTATTATTAGCGCCGTTGGACATGAAGTTGACGTGACAATAGCTGATTTTGTCGCCGACGTACGCGCGCCTACTCCATCAGCAGCCGCTGAGCTAGTAAGCCGTGATAACAGCCACAAAGATCAAGCTTTAGTTACCCGCCAGCATAAGTTAGCGAGCGCGATGCGTTACTACCTAGCACAACAAAAGCAGCAATCTGCTCAATTAGTGCACCGTCTAGAGAGACAGCACCCAAGCTATCGCTTGCAACGTCAGACGCAACAGTTAGATGAGTTGGACATGCGCTTACAGCGAGCGATGAGTCGTTTTATTGCCTTGCGTCAACAGCGAATCGAGCGTCAACATTATCGGCTGCAATTAAATTCTCCTGTAACACGCCTTGCCGAGCAGAAGTCGAAGCTAGAACGTGTTGAGCAAAAGCTCATGGATGCAATGGATCGCAAGTTACTGACTATGCGCCATCAACTCGCGATTGCTGCAGAGAAGTTAGACACCGTCAGCCCACTAGCGACATTGAAACGAGGTTACTCAATTACTCAAACTGAGCAAGGAAAAGTAATTACGCAATCTTCAGATGTAAAATCGGGAGATGTATTGATTACTCGATTAGCCGAAGGCGACGTTCGCTCTACCGTTAACTGAATACAAACTCTGGTTAACTGATTTTCTGGAACTCAAATCGGACACGTGATTTTGACTTGAGTTCATTACACACATTGCAAAAGTAACTCGCAGCACCGCATGCTTGCAGCTTCTCCAGCTCCGCCTCACAATCAGGGCAAAAACCTACTTTTTTAAAATCCGATTCACACTGTGCACAATGGTATTGTCCTGTCCATTCCAGTTCGACATTGCAAGTCGGGCAAATGTTCTGCTGCATATCCCGTTCCTCTCTCTAAACTAAGCAATTTCGAGTAACGCATGCTACTCAAAATAACGAACAAGTATGTTGATCTTCATCACCGCCCCAACAAGTTTCACGAGGCGTTAACCATACTTGATACGTAGGATCTTATACTGATCGTCTGATATTTACTCCTTGATCAGCGATCACCCCTTAAAAGAATATTTATATAACCACACACCGAAAGCATAAGTTACATATTCTGCATTCCAATTTAAGACAGAATAAAAAACCTTAGAGAGATTTAATTAAACGAAAAATCAGAATTTAATAAAAAGATCTTATTCAAAAAGCAGTGTTTACATTGGTGTGCATTTCGATAGTTTGAGCGTCGAGCTCAACGAGTTTAACTTGGATAAAAGCAAACTCATTTAAATGGCTCGCATGCGTTCCACCACAAGGGATTACCGCTAATTGACCTTCCCCTAAATCGCACTTCCAATAGCGAGAATCCGTTAATCTATCGCCGTGGCATTCCATGGTGATCATCGCATCTCTTTGAAGCCATTCAACCAGTTGGCCATTCACTTTTTCTGCAATCGCCTGGAGGTCATTCAGCATATCTGCACTGTTTAATCCTCTTTTACGGAGTGTTTTGCCTAAACGGTACGTATCGAGGCACTTGTCTGGAGTGACATAACTCGTGACTTGCGCATAGCTATTAAAGTCATAATAACCATGTGGGTCTTTGCGGTCTGCGTCTTTTCGCCAATAGTCTTCCGCTAGTACTTTATTCAACGCCAAATACGCTAAGTGTCCTGCTGTGTGGCCTCGACTCAAAGCATTTTGATAGTCTTTATCTACCGCTAATGTTACCAAGTCATTAATTGCAAATGATTCCGTACGTGATAAAACATGCACGACGACAAACACCCAACCTTCAGCATCACGCTTTACAGGGATGTCACTACCCACATACAAAGCACCACTCTCCTGCTCCACTGCTCCAACTTGGCAATCTACTACGTCATGCTCAGCCCCATTCACCTTCAACGTTCCTTTGTCTGCAGGGTGATCCGGCCATATGTGACTAACGGGATGGAACGGCGTGACATCTGTAATAACGTAAGTCACTTCTTCCGTAGATTGAACGAGCTGTATTTGTGCTTCTAATTGCCATGTTTGATGACAAAAACGAGTCTTTGTTGCTGTGATAGTCATTTTTACGATTACTTTTGATAAAAAAATACCCAAGTAGAAACTTGGGTATTCGAATTTCATTATTTATTGCGGTTTTTCACCATCGACATCATACGCTTACGTTTACGCTCTTGTGATAGCGTAAGCTTATTCGTACGGTTCTCGTATGGGTTATCACTGTTGTGGAAGTTAATGCGAATCGGTGTTCCCATAATTTCCAGAGACTTACGGAAGTAGTTCATCAGATAACGTTTATACGAATCTGGTAATTCACGAACCATGTTACCGTGGATAACAACGATCGGTGGGTTGTAACCACCTGCGTGTGCGTATTTGAGTTTGATACGACGACCACGAACCATTGGCGGCTGGTGATCATCCACTGCCATCTTCATGATACGCGTCAGTACTGACGTACCCACACGCGTTGTCGCCGAGTTATATGCTTCTTGAATAGATTCAAATAAGTGACCAACGCCAGTACCGTGCAGCGCAGAGATAAAGTGGATACGCGCGAAATCGACGAATCCTAGACGGCGGTCCAGTTCTTTCTTCACGCTTTCTTTCACGTCACTGTCTAGACCATCCCACTTGTTAACGGCGATGACAATTGAGCGGCCAGCATTCAGTGCAAAACCAAGCAAGCTTAGGTCTTGGTCTGAAATATTTTCACGTGCATCAATCACCAGTAGAACGACGTTTGCATCTTCTACCGCTTTCAGCGTCTTAACAACAGAGAACTTTTCAACCGTTTCATTGATACGACCACGACGACGAACACCTGCGGTGTCAATTAGTACGTATTCGCGTCCATCACGTTCCATCGGGATGTAGATAGAATCGCGCGTTGTACCTGGCATATCGTATACAACTACACGTTCTTCACCCAGAATACGGTTAGTCAGTGTCGATTTACCTACATTCGGACGACCGATGATCGCCAACTTAATCGGCTGCTCTTGAAGGCGCTTGAATTCAGCTTCTGCGTCTTCTTCAGTGTAATCTTCAACAAGAGGCTCTTCGTCTTCGAATCCAGTCAGGTCTTCAATCTCACCGTCTTCAGATTCACTTGTTAATAGATCATCAAAGAATGGAGATAAAGCACGCTCAAGCAAAGCGGTCACACCACGGCCATGAGCAGCCGCAATCTGGTACATATCATCCACTCCGAGCTGCCAAAAATCAGCACACGCCGCATCGGCATCAATACCATCGATTTTGTTTACTACCAGCATCGCTGGCTTTTCAATTTTACGCAGATGCGCAGCAATTGCTTCATCTGAAGGTGTCAGACCAGCACGACCGTCAACAAGGAACAACACAACATCAGCCTCATCAATCGCGGCTAATGACTGTTCTGCCATCTTTGTTTCCACGCCTTCTTCTGTGCCATCGATACCACCGGTATCAATCACAATGAATTCGTGCTCTTCACCAAGTCTCGCCTGGCCATATTTACGGTCTCGCGTTAGGCCTGGAAAGTCCGCAACCAACGCGTCACGAGTGCGAGTCAATCGGTTAAATAGTGTAGATTTACCTACGTTCGGACGCCCTACTAGAGCTACAACAGGTACCATAACAACCTCTACAATAATCTTTCTTCTGTAGTTATAGGTAACGACTTGCTCGATGCCAAATCAAACCAGATTTTTACCTATAACCACGTCAGGGTTAATAAATTCAAACAACAAAACGGCTCCTAGCTGTCACCAGCCAGGAGCCGAATGTGAATTATATCACGATATTATTCGTTAATGGTTAGTTTCTTTACATCGCCGTTGCGAGTTGTAATCACATAACCATCCGACAATAACGTCGGGCCAACTGCCAAGCCACTATCATCGACAAACTGCTGCGCAACAAATTCGCCCGTTGAACGATCCATCCAGTGAAGGTAACCAAGCGTGTCACCGACAACGAGATAATTGCCAACAATAACTGGCGCTGTAAGTTGTCGGTGCTCAAGCAAGCTGTTTTCCCACAACTCAGTTCCGCTTCGTGAATCAACGGCAACAACATGATCTTTTTCCGTTATCACAAAGATGCGACTACCATCTGTAGAAATGTCTGTCGCAGATGAGTAATTACGCTTCCAAATCGGGTTCGCTGAACGCAAGTCAATAGCGATAAGTTGGCCATTGTATCCAATGGTGAAAAGAGTACCGCCTAGCACAATTGGCGATGAATCAACGTCAACCAAACGATCAATTTCTGTCGCGCCTTTTGGCGTACCAACAGGCTGTTGCCAAATCAACTGGCCACGCTCAACGATAGCAGCTGCGAGTCGGCCATTTGCCGTTCCCCAAAATACACCGCCACCAATTGCAGTCGGAGTACTGTCGCCACGTAAAGTTAAGTTCGGCACTTCTGTACTCAATGCCCAGCGTTGCTCACCTGTACTCTCATTAAGGGCAATCAACATGCCTCGGCTAGTATTGATGATAATAAGGCCTGAATCTGCAACTGGCTTCGCCAGTACCTCACCACCAACTTTTACACGCCAAACAATTTCACCTGTTTCTTGGTCAAGAGAGATGACTTCACCATTCTCAGAGCCAATGTAAAGGTTTCCGTATGCCGCTGTGATACCACCAGAGAGACGAGCAATGACATCTTCTTCTAGGTCCGTTTGCCAACGTTGTTTACCATTCTCAGGATCCAGCGCTTTTACTAAGCCATCACGACTTGCCACGAACAATGTATCATTCGCAAATACAGGGGATAGCTTTGAAAAGTAATGACCGACACCATCGCCAACCGATGTGCTCCACTCACTACTGGTTGTAAACTGACTGTCTACCTGAGGTAGTGGCGCCATTACAATGGTGTCTTTCTCACCTGCACAACCGGCAAGTACTCCCATTGTTAACGCCCCTAGCAAGGCTTTCTTAAAGACTCTTTTCATCCAATGCGGTCCTTATTTCGCCAGATCGTCCAATTTCATTTGTAGTGTCGGGCTTGCATCTGCCGCTTGCTGAGCTTCAGTATACGCAGCGTACGCAGCATCTTTGTCACCTTGGCGAATCGCAATATCGCCACGAAGTTCAGCAATACGACCTGTCCATGCTGTATCAGTGACGTTACTTAGCTCTGCCGTTGCAGAGTCGAAGTTACCCATTTCCGTCTCAATACGCGCAATGCGGTAACTAATCAATGGTAACAACGCAGCATCTTGAGTGTTGCTTTGCGCCCACTTCAGTTGCTCCAATGCAGCAGAAAGGTCTTGAGCTTCAACTTGTGCTTTAGCAAGTTGTAGCGCAGCCAATACTGAATATTCTTTTACTTCATTTGACTCAATGAAAGCTTTCACGTCAGCTTGAGCATCAGTGCCTTTGTCTTGCAAAGCATTCATTGCTGTCGTGTAGCTTTGAGAAGCTGCTTCACTCGCCTGAATCACAGAATCCTGGTAGTAACGCCAGCCGAATAGACCACCTAAACCAACAACCGCACCGATGATGACGGCTTTGCCGTTTTCCTTCCACCAGTCTTTAATGGCTTCAACTTGTTGTTCTTCAGTATCGTAAAGTTCCACTTCCTGTCCTCTTAAAACATGTAAATGGCAGCTTAGCTGCCATTGTTCCTATTTCGTTTAAAGGCTCCACATTTGGGAGCCTTAGCTTACGAACTAGGATGTAATTTTGTTAGATTACTAAAAGACTTAAATCAGTGCTGCGATCTTTTCTGCAACTTCTGCTTGGTTGTAAGTCTCTTGCTCACCACCAGCTAAGTCTTTCAGTACTACGGTATTATCCGCAACTTCGTTTTCACCCAGAACTAATGCTACAACAGCACCAACTTTGTCTGCGCGTTTAAACTGTTTCTTGAAGTTACCGCCACCGAAGTGATTCATCACACGAACGCCTGGAACAGACTCGCGAAGCTGTTCTGCTAGCTTCATTCCTGCCATCATGGTGCCTTCACCCGCTGTGACTACGTACACGTCAACACTGCGACGAACGTCTGTCAGTTCCAACGTTTCTAGCATCAGTACTAGACGCTCTAGGCCCATTGCAAAGCCAACCGCTGGTGTTGGTTTACCACCTAATTGCTCTACAAGGCCATCGTAACGACCACCACCACATACAGTGCCTTGAGCACCTAGGCTCTCGGTGATCCACTCAAATACCGTGCGATTGTAGTAATCCAGACCACGAACTAGACGTTCGTTAACTGTGTATTTGATACCTGCGGCGTCTAAAAGTTCACATAGACCTGCGAAGTGTGCTTTAGATTCTTCACCCAAGTAATCTGAAAGGCGAGGCGCATCACCTAAAATAGCTTGAACGTCTGGGTTCTTCGTATCCAGAACACGCAGTGGGTTCGTGTGCATGCGACGCTTACAATCTTCATCTAGCACATCAATATGTTGCTCAAGGAATGCAACCAGTGCAGTACGGTAGTCTGCGCGGTCTTCTTGAGAACCGATAGAGTTCAGCTCAAGACGAACATGTTCATTGATACCTAGCTCACGCCATAGACGCGCCGTCATCATGATAAGCTCTGCATCAACATCTGGACCATTTAGACCAAACACCTCAACACCACACTGGTGGAATTGACGGTAACGACCTTTCTGCGGACGTTCATGGCGGAACATAGGCCCCATGTACCACAGACGCTGTTCATCACGGTTGATCAGGCTGTTTTGGATACATGAACGTACACAACCCGCCGTACCTTCTGGGCGAAGTGTTAGGCTGTCGCCGTTACGGTCATCAAAAGTGTACATTTCTTTTGAAACGACGTCTGTTTCTTCACCAACAGCGCGGCTGAATAGGTTTGTTTCTTCAACGATTGGCATGCGCACTTCGTTATAACCGTATGCGCTAATTACATTTTTCACTGTGTTTTCTAATTTTTGCCACAGTGGCGACTGAGTTGGGAGGCAATCGTTCATGCCTCGAATTGCTTGAATTGTTTTTGCCACAATACTTACCGTAATTCTCGTTGAGATTAATCTTGTACTTTAACTTCGATGCGGTTTTCGCCATTCATCATAGCTGCTTTCGCACGGATCTTAGCTTCTAGCTTATTCACAAGGTCATCGTTATCAAAGCGCTCTTTCTGGCGTTTACCATCTTCGTAGAATGCGCTCTTCTTGTTACTACCTGCTAGACCTAAGTGAGAAACTTCTGCTTCACCAGGGCCGTTTACCACACAACCGATGATAGACACATCCATTGGAGTGATGATGTCTTCTAAACGTTGCTCCAGTGCATTCACCGTACCAATCACATCGAATTCTTGGCGTGAGCAGCTTGGGCACGCAATAAAGTTGATGCCTCGAGAGCGAATGCGCAGAGATTTAAGGATGTCGAAACCAACTTTGATTTCTTCAACTGGATCGGCAGCCAAAGAGATACGCAGCGTATCGCCTATCCCTTCAGATAACAGCATACCTAAGCCAACAGATGACTTAACAGCGCCAGCTCGAGCACCACCCGCCTCTGTGATACCTAAATGAAGAGGCTGATCGATTTTCTTCGCCAGCAGACGATATGAATCCACCGCAAGAAAAACGTCTGAAGCTTTCACGCTAACTTTAAATTGGTCAAAGTTAAGACGATCGAGATGATCTACGTGACGCATCGCCGACTCAACCAAGGCTTCTGGCGTAGGCTCACCGTATTTCATCTGTAGATCTTTTTCCAAAGATCCACCATTGACACCAATACGGATCGGGATGTTTTTATCGCGAGCGCAATCAACAACAGCGCGAATGCGCTCTTCATTGCCGATGTTACCTGGGTTGATACGTAAACAGTCAACTCCGTACTCCGCAACTTTCAGCGCGATACGATAGTCGAAATGAATATCAGCCACTAATGGTACAGAAACTTGCTGTTTAATCAGTTTGAAAGCTTCTGCTGCGTCCATCGTAGGTACAGAAACTCGAACGATATCTGCGCCGACTTTTTCTAGTGCTCGGATTTGAGCGACTGTCGCTTCTACGTCAGTCGTGCGAGTGTTAGTCATTGACTGTACTGCAATTGGCGCACCATCACCAATTGGCACATCACCCACATAAATACGCGTCGATTTACGACGAATAATTGGAGATTCGTGTTGCATAATTTTTTATAACGGTAGAGTGAATCTAGCTACTTTGCCTGAAGTATACCCAGAAAGGTCGACAGGTTCACTTGCAAATGTCATTGTAACCCCTTCCGGTGCGCCTAATATCACTTTAAATGGCGCTTTTCCGGTAAGTTCTACATCTTGTCCTGGCTTATGAGTACCACTTACCAGCGTTTTACCATTGGTGTCTTTTACTTGAATCCAACAGTCCGCTTTAAACTTCATAGTAAGAAGTGTCATGCCTTCAGGTACTACTGGCGCAGGCTGTTCCTCTTCCGCCGCTTCAATCACGGCAACAGGTTCTTCAGAATCTACGCTTGTTGTATTTTCAGTTTCAGTCAGCAAAGGATCCGCCCCTTGCTCAACGGGTGCTTCAGTCAATTCAGCAACACCTTCATTAGTTGAAGCAACTTCTTCAGGAGTGCTTGCGATTAACTCTTCAGCCGTCATCAAATCGATATCAGCTAATTCTTGAGCAGTGGGCTGCGGCGCTTCAACACTTGAATCCGTTACTTCCTTAGTTAGGCTATTCTCTTGTTGGTTTTGCCACCACCATGCAGCTGAAATGCCAATAATGACTAGCCCGATAACCCAAGTAAGGAGCATAATACGGCTATTGTGCTTCTCGTCTTTTGTTTTACGAGAGAAGCTTTGCATTTCAATTTCTTGCTCTTGAGGCTGAGCATCGGCAGTCTGCTCTAACGCCGTCAAAACCACCTTCTCATCAAGACCTACGAATTTAGCGTAAGAGCGTAAGTAACCACGCGTAAATGTCGCGACTTGTTGAGATTCAAATCGGTTATTTTCAATATCTTCAATCACAGAAATGCGAAGCCTCAGGCGATCGGCAACTTGCTTTTGGCTCATTCCCAAGGATTCACGTTTGTTTTTCAGTAATGTGCCAGCTTCAATAGAGAGTGGCACTTCATTCGTATTTTCGTGTTCTGTCATAATGGCGGTATTTAATCTGTTTTAGTGGCTAACGTGGTCATGTATTTTCGTTATTGTTCTTAAGCCTCTTTAAAAGATAGCTAGCCTAAACGCGTTAACCAAAAATAATAATTTTAAGAAACTCTCAGCGATCTGAGTGCGAATACCCGTTTTGCAAAAATCAGCAAAACGTATGTGAGAAAGTGCTGAGAATTATCGGTGTCATCGTTAGTGTTACATATCATGATAAGCGAATGCGCAACGAAGACAAAAACTCTTTACACTCAAACTAACAGATAGCTCAAGCTTTTGTCCAAACTTTGACAAAGGAATTCGAAATTATACCCAAATAACCTTAGGTTGAAGAGTGATAGTCCCAAATCTTGGCGAAAATGTCCTAAACAATAAACAAAATAGCCAGAGCGAATGGCTCTGGCTATTTTTGAATTCCGGTCGTTTATACAGCTTTCACTTCAATGGTATCGGCACCGCGTGACGCTTTCAGCATTGCCGTACGTTTAGTTCGGTCAATTACATCACCGACCAACTGACCACATGCGGCATCAATGTCATCACCACGTGTTTTACGAACCGTAACTGTGTGCTCGTATTGCATCAATGTTTTTTGGAAGCGATCAATACGTGAGTTACTTGGTTTCTTGTAAGGTGAACCTGGGTACGGGTTAAACGGAATCAAGTTAATCTTACATGGTGTGTCTTTCATCAATTCAGCCAGCTCGCGTGCATGGTCCATGTCATCGTTCACATGATCAAGCAACACGTACTCGACTGTTACCTTGCCACGGTTTGCATTCGATGAAGCAATGTAACGACGAACGGATGCTAGGAAATCTTGAATATCCCAACGATCGTTAATCGGCATGATTTCACTACGCAGCTTATCATTTGGCGCATGAAGAGAGATCGCCAACGCAACGTCGATTTTGCCCGTCATCTGATCAAGACCAGAAACCACACCTGATGTTGATACGGTTACGCGACGCTTCGACAAACCAAAGCCAAGATCATCCAACATTAACTCCAGTGCTGGAATCAAGTTCTTCATATTAAGAAGCGGCTCACCCATGCCCATCATCACCACGTTCGTAATTGGGCGACGGCCTGTTTCTTTCTCAAGACCAATTTCACGTGCAGCACGCCACACCTGGCCGATGATCTCTGAAACTTTCAAGTTACGGTTAAAACCCTGCTGTGCTGTTGAGCAGAACTTACATTCCAATGCACAACCTACTTGAGAAGATACACAAAGCGTTGCGCGATCATCTTCTGGAATGTAAACCGTTTCTACATCCTGATCACCAACCTTCATTGCCCACTTGATCGTGCCGTCTGAAGAATGCTGAGCTTCTGCTACAGTTGGTGCTTTAATTTCACACTTGTGTAAAAGCTTTTCGCGCAGCTTCTTGTTGATGTTTGTCATTTTTTCGAAGTCATCTACACCGAAATGGTAGATCCACTTCATAACCTGATCGGCACGAAACGCTTTCTCGCCAAGTTCTTCCGCGAAAAACTGACGCATGCCTTTGCGATCAAAGTCGAGTAGATTGATTTTTTCAGTGGTCATGTTGCCTCTCAATGACTGAAACAAGAATAAGGGCGCGAATTGTACAGCCTTTATTCAGCTACAACAAGGGGTGTAAGACCCTGAGTTTGCTAAGGCATTAAAATAAAAACGATTAAATTTTAATCAGACTTTACGGTGAGAATAATGATTAGACAACCGACAGCAAAAGCGTAGAAGTGGTGCAGAGAAAGCAGTGAGAAGAAACACACGTAACTAAGCTTTCCCCCTGTAAGGTGCTCAGATTAGCCAACGTCTTCGCGAGTACTTACGAATGAACTCGCCGATGAAATGGAGAACACGGAATAAAAAACCTCGGACAAATCCGAGGTTGTTACGAACTAGATCATCACGCAAAAGTGATGCATGAACGAGTTAGCGAGAGAAAACTTCTGATTCAGGGAAGAAAAACTCAATTTCACGAGCGGCAGACTCAGGGCTATCGGAACCATGAACTGAATTGTGACGCATGCTGAGTGCGTAATCAGCACGCAAAGTGCCGCATGCCGCTTCCTCTGGGTTGGTTTTACCCATTAGCTCGCGGTAACGTGCAATCGCATTTTCACCTTCCAATACCTGAACCATAATAGGACCAGATGTCATGAACTCTTTTAGAGGAGGGAAAAACTCTTTACCTTCATGCTCTGCATAAAAGCCGCTTGCCTGATCTTCTGTCAGGTGAACCATTTTGGCAGCGATGATACGTAGGCCAGCCTTTTCAATACGATTGTAGATTTCACCAATTAGGTTTCGCTCTACAGCATCAGGCTTAATGATTGAAAATGTTCTTTCTAGAGCCATAAAATTTCCTTTCTGTACTTGTAATAATAGTTGTGCTTTTAAAGTGACTTACTGGGTAAGAGCAGCACTCAAACAAGAGAGTGCTGCAATCAATCTTATTTTCCAGCTTGCTCATTGAGGAAACGAGCAAGTGTACGGACACCCATACCCGTTGCTCCCGCAGCCCATTTATCAGAAGCGGCTTTACGATACGTACCCGCACAGTCGAAATGTAACCAGCCTTTTTTGTAGTCCTCAACGAAGTAAGACAAGAACGCAGCTGCAGTACTTGCACCTGGAGAATAATCACCAGAGCTGATATTCGATAAATCGGCAAAATTAGATGGCAACATTTCTCGATGGAAATCAGCAAGTGGTAGCGGCCACAAGCCTTCTTTTTCCTGGCTTGCCGCCGTAAGCGCTTGATGCGATAGCTCATCATCAAAGCTCATTAGCGCATGGTAATCGTTACCTAACGCATTCTTCGCTGCGCCTGTTAGCGTCGCGCAGTCAATGATTAACTCAGGCTTTTGCTCACTGGCGTAGATAAGACCGTCTGCAAGCACCAAGCGACCTTCCGCGTCGGTATTCATAATCTCAACGGTTTTGCCGTTTTTGTAAGTGATGATGTCGCCAAGCTTAAGGGCACGGCCAGAAACCATGTTCTCAGCACAACACAAGATCAGTTTTACGCGCTTGTTTAAACCGCGCAAGATAGCTAATCCTAGGCCACCAGTGATAGTACCCGAGCCACCCATATCTGCTTTCATAGCACTCATGAAGGTAGAAGGCTTCAAGCTGTAACCACCGGAATCAAAGGTGATGCCTTTACCCACAAGACATGCGAATACAGGTGCGTTTTCGTCACCAGTTGGGTTGTAGTCTAACTGAAGCATCGCAGAAGTACGCTCAGAACCACGGCCTACTGCGTAAATACCTTCCCAACCTTCTGCCAACAAGTCTTTGTCTTTGACGATACGTGCTGTCACCGTGCCTTTCGGCGCAACAGATTTGATGAATTCAGCAGCCATTGTCGCTAGCTGACGAGGAGCAACTTCTTCTGCCGTTTTGTTGATAATATCGCGGGTAAAATCAGTCGAAGTAATACGAGCTTGAAGCTCTGCTTGATCTTCATCAGACAATGCTGCCCACTCAACTGAGCCATGTTTTTTAGGGTTACGGAACCCTTGGTGGAAAGCCCATACGCTCTCTAGATCCCAGTTATCACCAGAAAGAAAAATAGAACGAATTCCTTGGCCATCTAGCTGACGAGCTGCACGTTGAATTGCGCCGAGATCATGACCTTCACCTAAGTGAATAGTTGCGCCGTTTTCAGCGAATGAAAGCAGTGCTTTTTCACCCCAATGTGGTGCTGCCGACTCTTGACTTAAAAATACAGACATCTGTGTAGACATGGTTTCTCCTTGTCTTATAGCAGCGTTGCCTACGCTGCTTCTTTTTAATAACTCACGGATGTTAGCATTATGTAGGGCAAAAATGTCAATTGGATAAAAAAACGGACCTAAAGGTCCGCTTTTTTTAGTAAGAATTGTTAACTAGGCTGTGTTTTACAGACTTAGTCCGCTTCGTCCATCCAGCACATGATAACGGCTTCTAGAATCTTTTCATTAGAACGGTTTGGCTCATCGTCAAACTCATCTAACTCCATGATCCATTGATGAAGATCGGTAAAACGCACTGTTTTTGGATCGACATCTGGAAACTTGTCACAAAGTTCAATCGCGATATCGCGAGAATCTGTCCATTTCATTGCTCATCTTCCTTTTGCTTCTTCCCTATATTGGGAAGATAGTTTTAGTGATCTTCTGAAGCGTGGTTTAGTGTGTATTTAGGAATTTCTACCACCAAGTCTTCATCAGCAATTCTCGCCTGACACCCTAGGCGTGACTCAGGCTCTAGACCCCACGCTTTATCTAGCATGTCGTCTTCTAGTTCTTCACTTTCTTCTAGTGAATCAAAACCTTCACGGATGATTACGTGGCAGGTAGTACACGCACATGACTTCTCACACGCATGTTCAATACCGATACCGTTTTTTAGCGCTACGTCTAGAACGGTGTCACCAGAGTTTGCTTCCAACACTGCACCTTCTGGGCACAAATCGTCGTGTGGTAATACAATAATCTTAGGCATAACTACTTATCTCTTATATATCGTCTACTGATTGACCTGACAACGCAGCTCGAATCGATTTATCCATACGGCGTGATGCGAAATCTTGGCTCGCTTTATCGGTATCTTTAATGCCTTGCTCTATCGCATCTGCATCATCACCATTACGCAGCTCAATCAAGGCTTCGATGGCTTTAATCAAGTTTTGTTTCTCTTGTTCTGATAGTAAGTCATCACCATCAGCTTGCATCGCTGCAATCAAACCTTCTATCACTCGGTCGGCTTCAACACGCTGCTCAGCTAAGGCACGAGCTTGCATGTCTTCTTTTGCGTGCGTCATTGAATCACGCAACATATCCGCCACTTCATTGTCACTTAAGCCGTAAGAAGGTTTTACTTGAATCTCTGATTGAACACCAGTGCTCTTCTCCATTGCCGTAACAGAAAGAAGGCCATCAGCGTCAACTTGGTAAGTCACGCGAATATGTGCCGCACCCGCTGCCATCGGAGGAATACCTTTTAACGAGAAGCGAGCAAGTGAACGACAGTCATCAACCATTTCACGTTCACCTTGTACCACATGAACACTCATCGCCGTTTGGCCATCTTTGAATGTGGTAAATTCTTGCGCACGCGCAACGGGAATCGTAGTGTTGCGGGGGATGATCTTCTCGACCAAACCACCCATGGTTTCAATACCGAGCGACAGTGGAATCACATCAAGAAGCAACATTTCAGAGTCAGGCTTGTTACCCGCGAGAATGTCTGCTTGGATACCCGCGCCGATTGCAACAACTTCATCAGGGTTAATGCTTGTCAGGGGTGTGCGACCAAAAAACTCGCCTACCATTTCACGAACCAGCAATGTACGGGTTGAGCCACCAACCATGACGACCTCGAGTACTTCATCTGCGTCGACATCCGCATCTTTTAATGCGCGACGACAAGACATCAGTGTTTTCTTCACTAGCGGACGAATCAGATCTTCGAACTGCTCGCGAGTCACGGTGCCTTTCCAACCAAAAACGTCAACGTCAACACTGTCTTGCTCAGAGAAAGCAATCTTAGCTTCAGTAGCAATGTTCAACAGTGTACGGTTCTTTTCTGCAGAAAGCGGCGCTTCTAGACCCGCTTGCTCCATTAAATAATCGGCAAATAAATGGTCGAAGTCGTCACCGCCTAATGCAGAGTCGCCACCTGTTGCTAATACTTCAAATACGCCTTTCGATAAACGTAGGATAGAGATATCAAAAGTACCGCCACCTAGATCGTAAACCGCAATCACACCTTCTTGACCTGAGTCTAGGCCATAAGCAATTGCCGCAGCGGTTGGTTCGTTAAGTAGACGGAGAACATGAAGACCAGCTAATTTCGCCGCATCTTTTGTACCTGCACGTTGCGCGTCATCAAAGTAAGCAGGAACGGTAATAACGACACCTGCTAACTCACCACCTAACGTATCTTCAGCTCGCTTACCCAATACTTTTAGGATGTCCGCAGATACTTCAATCGGGTTTTTGTCACCTTGAGGTGTTTGCAAAATTGGCAGGCCGTTTTCACTCTCTTTAAAACGATAAGGAAGTGAAGAGTAACGGGACTGAATGTCCTTTAATGAACGACCGATCAAACGTTTTACAGAGATAATCGTGTTCTCTGGTTCAAACTCTGCTTTGGCTTTGGCTTCGTGGCCGACCGTTAACGTTTCCTCAGCGTAATTAACGACTGAAGGTAAAATAGTACGGCCCTGCTCGTCCGCAAGTGGAGTTGCATCGCCGCTACGTACAGAAGCAACCAAAGAGTTGGTAGTACCTAAGTCGATACCCGCTGCTAACTTATGCTCATGAGGTGCCGAGCTTTGGCCCGGTTCTGCGATTTGAAGTAGTGCCATGATAGGTCCTTGTCACGCTTACTAGCCGAGGAGTTTGTCTTCGACTAGCTCAATTTCGTTCTTTAGTTTGGCAATGAATTTTAGCTTACGAACTCGGTCTGCGGCTTCAGCCCATAGACCATCATCAAGCTCTTGCTCGACGCTTGCCAGATGCTGTTTGTACATTTTGCTGACCTTAGAGTCGAAGTCAAAAAGCGCCGATTCAGGATCGGAGTTGTCAGCAATCTCTTCCAGTTCTTCGCGCAGTTCCATTTGCTCCATTAAGAACATCGGATCTTGCATTGTTTGCTGTTCACCTCGGATCTCAACACCTTGCTCAGCGAGGATATACTCGGCGCGAGAAATAGGATTTTTCAGAACTTGATAGGCATCGTTGATTTGCGCCGCCTTTTGCACCGCCATCAAACGGTCACGTTCTGAGCCCGTTGCAAAGTTATCCGGGTGGAAGCGTTTTTGTAGTTCTCGGAACTGAGAAGAAAGAAGGCTACCATCCAGCTTAAACTGACTTGGTAGCCCAAATAATTCAAAGTGATTCATTAAGTTCGGGTCCTAGTAAAGCCTTCCGGACTCGTTTGCCCAGAAGGACAATCAATTAGACGTTGAAGCTTTCACCACAACCACATTCACTTTTCGCGTTAGGGTTGTTGAATTCAAAACCTTCATTCAACCCTTCTTTCACGTAATCCAATTCAGTACCATCTAGGTACACTAAGCTCTTTTGATCGATGATAATTTTCACTCCAGAGAGTTCAAATACTTCGTCTTCTTCATTGAGCTCATCAACAAACTCAAGTACGTATGCCATGCCGGAACAACCAGTCGTCTTCACTCCAAGACGTAAACCGATACCTTTGCCTCGGTTATCTAGGAATGCTCTTACGCGACTTGCCGCTGATTCTGTCATTGTGATGGCCATACTGCACCTTAGTCTGTCTAAATTTCGATTGGAATGGGAGCGTCAAAGCTCCCATTATATTACGGAATAATTATTCTTGGTGTTTTTTCTTGTAGTCAGCAACCGCTGCTTTGATTGCATCTTCAGCAAGAATAGAACAGTGAACTTTCACTGGTGGAAGCTCTAGCTCTTCAGCAATCTCAGAGTTTTTAATTGCTGCCGCTTCATCAACTGACTTACCTTTTACCCACTCAGTTACTAGTGAGCTTGATGCGATTGCACTACCACAACCGTATGTTTTGAACTTCGCATCTTCGATGATACCTTCAGGTGTCACTTTGATTTGAAGCTTCATTACGTCACCACACGCAGGAGCGCCAACCATGCCGCTACCTACTGATGGATCTTCTTTATCGAATGAACCAACATTACGTGGGTTCTCGTAGTGATCAATTACTTTTTCGCTGTATGCCATGATAAATTACCTCGAATCCTCTATTTCAATCCCTGAGATTAATGGTGAGCCCATTCAACAGTGCTCAAATCAATCCCTTCTTTGTACATATCCCATAGAGGAGACATGTCGCGTAGCTTAGTCACTGCAACGCGGATTTGTTCAATTGCGTAATCAATTTCTTCTTCAGTCGTGAAACGACCAAACGAGAAACGAACCGAGCTGTGAGCCAATTCGTCATCCATGCCTAGGGCACGAAGAACGTAAGAAGGCTCAAGGCTTGCAGACGTACAAGCACTACCAGAAGATACCGCTAGATCTTTAAGCGACATTAGTAGTGATTCACCTTCTACGAATGCGAAACTGATGTTTAGGTTGTGTGGTACACGCTGCTCAAAGTCACCGTTTACCGTCACTGCTTCTAAGTCTTTCACGCCATCAAAAAGACGGTTACGAAGCGCTAAAGCATGATCGTAATCTTTTTGCATGTCTTCTTTTGCAATGCGGAATGCTTCACCCATACCTACGATTTGGTGAGTAGGTAGTGTACCAGAGCGGAAACCACGCTCATGACCGCCACCGTGCATTTGCGCTTCAAGACGAATACGAGGCTTACGACGTACATAAAGTGCACCGATACCTTTAGGACCGTAAACTTTGTGAGCAGAAAGTGAAATTAGATCAACTTTCATCTCTTGAACGTCGATTGGTAATTTACCAGCAGATTGCGCAGCGTCCACGTGGAAAACAATTTTACGCTCACGGCACAGTTCGCCGATCGCTGTAATGTCTTGAACCACACCAATCTCGTTGTTTACATGCATAATAGACACAAGCACGGTGTCATCACGCATGGCTGCTCTAAGCTTCTCTAGATCGATCAAGCCATTTGATTCTGGCTCAAGGTAAGTCACTTCAAAGCCTTCACGCTCAAGTTGACGACATGGGTCAAGAACGGCTTTGTGCTCTGTTTTACAAGTGATTACGTGCTTGCCTTTCTTCGAGTAAAAGTGCGCTGCACCTTTAATCGCAAGGTTGTCTGATTCTGTCGCACCAGATGTAAATACGATTT
This sequence comes from Vibrio sp. Vb1755, assembly GCF_033338635.1. NCBI lineage: Bacteria > Pseudomonadati > Pseudomonadota > Gammaproteobacteria > Vibrionales > Vibrionaceae > Vibrio > Vibrio sp. Vb1755. The sequence continues at coordinate 56,174 of NZ_JAWOTA010000018.1, forward strand.
CGCGAGGATCTGCATTTAGAAGGTCAGCAATTTGCTCACGAGCAGTATCGACCGCTTCTTCTGCCTGCCAGCCGTAACGGTGCGAACGTGACGCTGGGTTGCCAAATGTGCCATCCATTGTCATGTACTGAACCATTTTTTCAGCAACACGTGGATCAACTGGACATGTAGCGGAATAATCAAGATAAATCGGCAGTTTCATTCTCTACTCCAATGTAAAAAGCTGACCGCTAAGAGCGGACGTTTACACCGATGGGCGCGGCGGTTGTATTTTTGTTTGATAGCCCATGGGTTACCGCCAGATCAATGTCCTGACGATCAGAAATTTCGAGTACTTCATTGTCTGTCATCAACTCACCAAGAGTGATGTTATTCAAAAAGTCACTAATGCGAGAGCTTAGGTCACGCCACAGCGTGTGAGTAAGGCAACGTGTTCCACCTTGGCAATCTCCTTTACCTTGGCATTTGGTTGCATCTACTGACTCATCAACGGCAGCAATCACGGTACCAATAGCGATACTGTGAGCGTCGGCACCAAGTCGGTAACCACCACCAGGACCACGAACGCTGGCAACGAGACCTGCTTTACGCAATTTTGAAAATAGCTGCTCTAAGTAAGAGAGCGAGATCCCTTGACGCTCTGAAATATCAGCCAGAGGTACAGGGTTTTGTTGCGAATGCAGTGCCACATCCAGCATGGCTGTCACCGCATATCTTCCTTTAGATGTAAGTTTCATACCACACCGTATCCACATGGTTTGTAATGGTTAAGATTTTTCCATACCTGAGTAATTTGGTCAAGTATTTATTTGACCATTTTACTCAGGTATTCATCCTTACACCTAAAGTGGTTATTATTTACTCAGAACTTCTTTTCTATCGAAGTCAAAACGCCTCGTAGAATATTAAGTTCTTGGGTTTCTGGTCGAGCACGAGAGAACAAACGGCGCAACTTATTCATCACCTGTCCAGGTTGCTCTTTGTTAATAAACTGGGTCTCAACCATCACCTTTTCAAGATGCTCGAAGAACATTTCGAGTTCTCGATGACGCGGGTATTCTTCCGATTCATTTGGGGAAAACTGGCTTTGCTCTAAGTTCAAGTGTGCAACTCGCACTTCGTAACTGAGAGTTTGTACAGCCATAGCTAGGTTAAGCGAGCTGTACTCAGGATTAGCGGGAATACAAACATGGTAGTGGCACTTTTGTAGCTCTTCGTTTGTCAAACCAGTTCTTTCTCGGCCAAACACGAGCGCAACCGGATGCTTTCGGCCTTCAACTGCAAATTTCTCACCGCATTCACGTGGCTCGAGCATTGGCCATTCTAATGTACGAGAGCGGGCGCTAGAACCCACAACAAGGCCACAATCTTCAACCGCTTCTTCTAATGTGCCGACAATCTTTGCATTTTGAGCAATATCACCAGCACCCGCAGCTAAAGCAAGAGTTTGTTCATCCACTTCACATTGTGGATCGACTAATACTAGTTGGTTTAAACCCATCACTTTCATTGCTCGAGCTGCTGAGCCAATATTGCCTGAATGAGAGGTACCTACGAGTACAATTTTTACTTGATCCAACATCTGTGTTTGCTACCTAAATTAAAACCGCAGAATGTTATCATAGTTTTTTAAGACACCCTAGAGGCAAGCAGACCTCTCTTCTCATTCTTGGTTATTGTTCTCGTCCGCAGTATGCTCTGTACACTCAACCAGCCGCATTTAGAACAAAAAATAACCACTTCCCTTTTTAATTATCTCTGGTATACTCGCCGCCGCTTTCATTTGTTCTTTAACATCCGTTGGGAAATTCGTATGCATCCAATGCTAAACATTGCTATTCGCGCTGCGCGAAAGGCAGGCAATCATATTGCTAAATCATTAGAAAACACTGATAAAGTAGAATCTACTCTTAAAGGCACTAATGACTTTGTCACTAACGTAGACAAAGAAGCAGAATACATCATCATCGATACTATCAAGCAGTCTTACCCTGAGCACTGTATCGTTGCTGAAGAACAAGGTCTTATCGAAGGTAAAGATAAAGACGTACAATGGATCATCGACCCACTGGATGGCACCACTAACTTTGTAAAAGGTTACCCAACTTTCGCGGTTTCTATCGCTGTTCGTATTAAGGGCAAAACTGAAGTTGCTTGTGTTTACGATCCAATGCAAAACGAGCTATTCACTGCACAACGCGGTGCCGGCGCTCAACTAAACAGTGCACGTATTCGTGTTGCTCAACTAAAAGACCTTCAAGGCACTGTTCTAGCAACAGGCTTCCCATTCAAGCAGAAACAACACGCTGAGTCTTACATCAAGATCGTTGGTGCGCTATTCACTGAATGTGCTGATTTCCGTCGTAGCGGCTCTGCTGCTCTTGACCTTTGTTACGTGGCTGCTGGCCGTGTTGATGGTTACTTCGAGCTAGGCCTAAAACCTTGGGATATGGCAGCAGGTGAGCTTATTGCTCGTGAAGCTGGCGCAATCCTAACTGACTTTGCTGGCGGCACTGACTACATGAAGTCTGGTAACATCGTTGCTTCAAGCGCTCGTGGCGTAAAATCTATCCTTAAGCACATCCGCGAAAACGGTAACAGCGCGATCCTTAAGTAAGATTTGAAAGTCATATCTAGCCCGTCACGCTGATGACTTTAGAAAGCCCCGCTCAATGAGCGGGGCTTTTTTATTTCGAACAATCAGCCTGTTTGTAGAAACGGTCGTAGTCAGGTAAGTGGTCTATTTTTACGTGCTTAACCTTCCATACTTGTTCCTTCATTAAAAACTGCAGCGAAACCGTGACTGGCTGGTATACATCACCAAAGCCGTTTACAGAAAGACACCCAACTCCTCCATCCTCACTGTATTCTTCAAAGTAAGACAGCTCTGTAACCAAACTTGATGGGATAGATGATAAAAATGGAAATTGATGACCAAACTTTATTGGGTGAGACTTAATACTATTTAGCTCTTCAACCGATAGGTTTGGTCCTGCCATAGCTTCTACCACCTCTATATACTGCATCTTGTATAAATTATTACGTATATCAAGGTAAGTATCGTGGAGTGGACTTGCGATGCAGGGCGCTGAAACACTTAGTAAAACCGGAATAGGTAGAATTCTATTTAGCATAACCAACTAAACCCCAGCTTCACGGAGCGCTTGATCAATTTTACTCGGCTTAAATCTGTACTTACAAAGCCCCCACTCGCACTGCTCTAAAAGCTCTCGGACATTTACCTGCCCTGTAACACCAAAGGAAACAACACCACAAAGAGAAACACTCCCACTGTAAGTCAAAACACCATCACGAGTAGTTTTAAAAGTAACAGAAACGGCTTTTAATTTTATGCCCAGCTCTTCAACCATTTCTTTTGAAACTTCAAACTTAGTAAATCCAAGCTCACCAGATAAAGTTACTTTACCTGACTCATCAACTGCTAACTTGAACCTTTTCCCTCCAGTAACTAGCTTGGTGGTAACGCCTTTATTGTGCTTGTAAGAAATCTCTACAAACTTCAGTAACTGTACTTTTATTTCAGCTTGCCTTGACATTATTTCCTCCGAAATTGTTGAACATACTTCCGATATTCAACTCAATCAAAAAACTACAATTCAAACTGGAAGTACCTCAAAAAAAAAATGAAACTATCGAATCTATCAGGCATAAAAAAACCGCTGATTGTTCAGCGGTTTTTGTTTTCGGTTCTCAATCGGCCTTATGGCATTTCGTCGAACTCTGCACCTTCTTTTTCTACTTGAGGTGGCATCAAGTGCTCTTTCTGGATGCCCAGTTTCAGCGCTAGTGCTGATGCTACGTAGATAGAAGAGTAAGTACCAACAGTGATACCTAGTAGTAGTGCAGTTGCGAAGCCGTGAATCATCGCACCACCCTGCATGAACAGTGCAATTACTACGAATAACGTCGTACCAGATGTAATCAATGTACGGCTCAACGTTTGAGTGATTGAGGCGTCCATAATGTCTGAAGGTTCACCCTTACGCATCTTACGGAAGTTTTCACGAATCCGGTCAAATACAACGATGGTATCGTTGAGTGAGTAGCCCACAACTGTCAGTAGCGCAGCTACGATGGTCAGGTCAACTTCAATTTGTAGAAACGAGAAGACACCTAGCGTGATAATTATATCGTGAGCCAATGCCATTACCGCACCAGCCGCTAGACGCCATTCAAATCGCATCGATACATAAAGCAGGATACAGATCAGCGATACCAAGATCGCTAGACCACCAGCTTCTGTTAGCTCATCACCAACGTTGGGACCTACGAACTCAATACGACGCATTTCTACGCTTTCGCCAGTACCATCTTTGATAGCACCAATGATTTGGTTACCTAGCGTTTCACCAGAAACGTCATCACGTGGACGAAGACGGACCATGACTTCACGAGCACTACCGAAGTTTTGTACTGTCGCATCGCCAAAGCCTTTTGAATCTAGTGCTGCACGAATCTCTTCAAGGTTTGCTGGCTGTTCAAAACCTACCTCGATAAGCGTACCGCCAGTGAAATCTAGCCCCCAATTAAGCCACTTGGTTGACAAAGTGAAGATAGAAGCAGCAATCATTATAATTGAAAAAACGAATGCTACTTTCGACCAACGCATAAAGCCGATCGTCTTCTCTGCTTTTAGAATTTGAAACATATTAATTCCCAGCCTTAGATCGACAATTTATCAACGCGTTTGCCACCGTAGATCAGGTTCACGATACAACGTGTACCAATAATGGCGGTGAACATTGAAGTTAAGATACCGATAGATAGAGTAACTGCGAAACCTTTCACCGCACCTGTACCGACCGCAAATAGAATGATTGCAGTAATTAGTGTTGTGATGTTCGCATCAGCAATCGTGCTGAATGCATTCGCGTAACCTTGGTGAATCGCTTGTTGTGGACTGCGTCCATCACGAATTTCTTCACGGATACGCTCGAAGATCAGTACGTTCGCATCAACCGCCATACCGACTGTTAACACGATACCGGCTATCCCCGGAAGCGTCATGGTAGCGCCTGGAATCATCGACATAACACCAATGATAAGCACCAAGTTTGCCATTAGAGCGATGTTTGCAATCAAACCAAAGCCGCGGTAGTAAAGCAGCGTAAATAGCATTACGGCAACCATACCCCAGATACATGCTTGGATACCCATATCGATGTTTTGCTGGCCCATTGATGGACCAATGGTACGTTCTTCAACGATAGAGATAGGTGCAATCAGTGCACCAGCACGTAGTAAAAGTGCTAGGTTGTGTGCTTCTGCAGCAGAGTCGATACCTGTGATACGGAAGTTACGACCAAGAGCCGATTGAATCGTTGCTTGGTTGATGACTTCTTCATGCTTATCCAGAATAACTTTGCCTTCAGGCGTACGACGGCCACTGTCTTTGTATTCTGCAAACACGGTAGCCATTAGCTTACCAATGTTCTTCTTAGAGAACGCAGACATCTTATTACCACCTTCGCTGTCTAGCGAGATGTTAACTTGTGGACGACCATATTCATCAACACTTGAGCTTGCATCTGTGATGCTTTGACCGCCAAGAATAACGCGCTTCTTAAGCACAACTGGGCGACCATCACGGTCCATCTTGATTTCACTACCTGCTGGCGCACGACCATTTGCCGCTGCCGATAGGTCAGCTTTATCATCAACTTCACGGAATTCAAGCGTTGCCGTAGCTCCGAGAATTTCTTTTGCACGAGCAGTGTCTTGAACACCAGGCAGTTCAACTACAATGCGACTAGCACCTTGACGTTGAACCAATGGTTCCGCAACACCTAGTTCGTTGACACGATTACGTAAAATCGTAATGTTTTGCTCAACAGCATAGTTACGGATCTCTTGTAAACGTTGCTCAGTAAAGGTTGCAGTAAGAGCGTAACGGCCATTTGAATCAGAATCGACAAAAATCATGTCCGGGTGATTCTTTTCTAGCGTTGCTTTCGCTTCTGCTAATTGCTCTTCGTTACGCAACAACACTTCTACCGCTTCTTTTCCAGAAGGGCGGATTGCACGGTAACGAATCTTGGCGTCACGAAGTTCGCTACGGAAAGCTTCTTCTTGTTGACCAATAAGCTTTTCCATCGCTGCATCCATATCCACTTCCATTAAGAAGTGAACACCACCGCGAAGGTCAAGACCTAGCTTCAATGGTGACGCGCCAATCGCTTCTAGCCAATCGGGTGTAGAAGGTGCAAGGTTAAGTGCAACAATTGTGTCTTTGCCTAGCGCTTCGCTGATGACATCACGAGCACTGATTTGTGTGTCAGTGTCGTTAAAACGAACAAGAATTGATCCATCTTCGAGAGCAATGGATTTATGAGAAAGTTGCTCTTTGTTAAGAGCAGTAGTGACAGCATCCAGCGTTGACATATCTACAGAGGCGCCACGCGCCCCTGTAACTTGAATAGCCGGATCTTCACCGTAGATATTTGGAAGTGCGTATAACGCAGCGGTGATGATGGCAAAAAGCACCATCAAGTACTTCCATAATGGATAACGGTTTAGCACAGCGAGGATCCTTTAGCTGTTTTATAGAGACTTAAGCGTACCTTTTGGTAGCACTGCAGTGATGAAGTCTTTCTTGATTACTACTTCATTGTTCGCGTTAAGCTCAATTGAAATGTAGTCATTGTCTTCAGCAATCTTAGTGATTTTACCCACTAGGCCACCGCTAGTTAAAACTTCGTCGCCTTTGCCCATAGAAGCCATTAGGTTTTTGTGTTCTTTTACGCGTTTCGCTTGTGGGCGGTAAATCATGAAGTAAAAGATCACTGCGAACATGCCAAGCATGATTAGCATTTCAAAACCACCGCCTGCTGGCGCGCCTTCTGCTGCTGCGTGAGCCTGAGAAATAAACATTAAAACATCCTCATTATATTTTATTGATAATCAAACAAATTGGGCTTTCGCATTTTAGATTCAAGTCTGAGAGTAACTAATAGAGATCGCTCTCTCAAAAATAACGTGCGTTAGCCTACTTTATTAGCAAAAGCCTCTGGCGACATGCCAAAGGCTTTAATTCTTTTAGTTTTTCAATTACTGCTCTTTTGCTAGTGGTGGCACTTCACGGCCACGACGCTCATAGAACTCAGTAACAAATTCATCGAAGCGATCTTCATCAATTGCTTTACGAATGCTTTCCATCAGACGCTGGTAGTAACGCAGGTTATGGATTGTATTCAAGCGAGCGCCTAAGATTTCATTACAACGCTCTAAATGGTGAAGGTACGACTTGCTGTAGTTTTGACAAGTGTAACAGTCACAATGCGGATCCAATGGTGTTGTATCCGTTTTATGTTTCGCATTACGGATCTTGATCACACCACCAGTCACAAATAAGTGACCATTACGTGCGTTACGCGTTGGCATTACACAGTCAAACATGTCGATACCACAACGAACACCTTCAACCAAGTCTTCTGGCTTACCTACGCCCATCAAGTAGCGAGGTTTGTCTTCAGGAAGTTGAGGACAAGTATGCTCAAGAATACGGTGCATGTCTTCTTTAGGCTCACCTACTGCCAAACCACCAACCGCGTAACCGTCAAAACCGATTTCCGTTAGACCTTTTACCGACACATCACGTAAATCTTCGTAAACACCACCTTGAACAATACCAAATAGGTTGTTCGGGTTTTCTAGCTTCTCGAAGTGGTCACGTGAACGCTGTGCCCAGCGTAATGACATTTCCATCGATTTCTTCGCTTCATCGTGTGTCGCTGGGTAAGGCGTACACTCGTCAAAAATCATAACGATGTCAGAGCCCAGGTCTTTTTGAATTTCCATCGACTTTTCTGCGTCCATGAAAATCTTGTCACCGTTTACTGGGTTACGAAAATGGACACCTTCTTCAGTGATCGTACGCATCTTACCAAGGCTGAATACTTGGAAGCCGCCTGAATCAGTAAGAATAGGACCGTGCCAGTTCATAAAATCGTGCAGGTCACCGTGCATTTTCATCACTTCTTGACCAGGACGTAGCCACAGGTGGAACGTATTACCTAGCAGAATTTCTGCACCAGTACCTTTTACTTCTTCTGGTGTCATACCTTTAACGGTACCGTAAGTACCTACTGGCATGAACGCAGGAGTTTGAACAGTGCCGCGTTCGAAAGTCAGTTGACCACGACGTGCATTGCCGTTTTTCTTCTTAAGATCGAATTTTAATTTCACGATGCCTCCGGGTGTCAGAGAAACAGTCTGACTGAGTGTTTAGGGCTCTACCCTACTTTAAGGAGCGGTCGCTTTTCCTTGCGAGAGACAAAGCAATGGATGCTTTATTTCCTAGCTTACTGCTAGCACTCGTAAATCTATTTTTAACTACGCCGTTTTCTTCTTGATGAACATTGAATCGCCATACGAGAAGAAACGGTATTTGTTTTCCACCGCATGTTTGTAAGCATTCATGGTGTTCTCGTATCCAGCAAATGCACTCACCAACATGATCAGTGTTGATTCAGGCAAGTGGAAGTTTGTGATCAAGCAATCCACCAACTGATATTCGTAACCAGGGAAAATAAAGATTTCTGTATCGCCAAAGAATGGGGCCAGCTCAGTCCCTTTTTGCAATGCGTCTTGCGCTGCACTTTCAAGTGAACGCACAGATGTTGTACCAACAGCAATAATTCGTCCGCCACGCGCTTTCGCCGCTTTAATTGCTTCGACGACTTCTTGTGGTACTTCTACGTACTCGGCATGCATGTGGTGATCGTTGATATTTTCCACTTTTACTGGCTGGAATGTACCCGCCCCAACGTGCAAAGTAACGTAAGCAAACTCTGCACCTTTCGCTTTGATTTTCTCCAAGAGAACATCATCAAAGTGAAGGCCCGCCGTCGGTGCCGCAACCGCACCTGGCTTTTGATTATATACCGTTTGGTAACGCTCTTTATCTGCATCTTCGTCTGGACGGTCGATGTAAGGAGGAAGCGGCATATGGCCGATTTCTTCCAGAATTTCTAGTACCGTCTTATCAGAACTAAATTTCAGTTCAAATAAAGCATCATGGCGTGCAACCATTTCTGCTGAATATTCATCATTCTCGCCAACAATAATGGTTGTACCTGGTTTTGGTGATTTAGAGCAACGAACGTGCGCGAGGATGCTTTTCTCATCCAACATGCGCTCCACCAGCACTTCTAATTTACCGCCCGATTCCTTGCGGCCAAAAAGACGAGCAGGAATAACACGAGTATTATTAAACACCACTAAGTCACCGGGTTGAACTTGGCCCAATACATCAGTAAATGTGCCATCAATGAGCTCTCCGGTATTGCCGTCCATTTGCAGCAGTCGGCTAGCGGTACGCTCTGGTTGAGGGTAGCGAGCGATGAGTTCATCTGGAAGGTCGAAATGGAAATCTGATACTTGCATGTTACTTGTCTTATCTATTGGTCAAATCACGTCTAGGCGACGATAAAATTGCGACGAGTTTTTCGCAGCAGACTAGTATATGTTTACATGCTGCAATAGCAAGCAAATCACCAGAATATAGCAGTAAAAGCCATGGTGAAGAGTGTAATAAAACGTGAAAAGCCTCGATTACTTGGCACTATTTTTAATTTGAGCCCCAAAGAGAGAACATGAAAAAAGCAAAGCAACGTATACCGCTGCTTATTAGTTTGGCATTCCAATCGCCCTATCAAACCTCACGCTTTCGCCACAAGAATAACGGCACGAATAAACCCAATAACCAAAACCCTAGACTGCCACCTTCATCATCTGAGCCTTTGAAATCACAGTTATTGGTCGCAATGCCATCGTGACACTCTTTATTGTCACCACTTTCATTGTTAGCACTTTTGATAAAATTCGGCGCAATGATGTAACGACTTGGTGGCGCATCGGCAGTGATGTAAGACTGTACCCAGTCGTAATAGTGGCTCACCTTGGTGTAGAAACTTGGGATCGTCAAAGAGCCACACGTTGGTAGAATAAGGGGGCCGCCACTAACAATACCAATTTGTTTGCCGGTCGCCACATCGACCAACGGGCCACCACTGTCACCTTTACATGCAGAGTTGCCATATTGAGTATGGCTATCTGGCTCCAATACATGGTTTTGTGTTGGTAGCGTACAAATTTTGGTTTGGTTGTCTCTTGAATCAATGATCCCCGGAAAACTGCTGCCAATTTCTAAACGCTCATAACATTTGTCGATGGGTAAAAATGTGCTAATGGTGGTTTTGAGCGTATTAGAAGGTTCAGAAGCATCCGGCTGAGTAGCCCCCCATCCAAACACTTGCACATTTTCGACACGTTGATTGGTCAGGTAATTATCGTTCCAATCCGCCACCAAACGTGCTTCGATACTCTCCATGTCAACTTTACTCGCTAGGTCAGCAAAGTTCGCGTTTGCCACTGGGCGCGTGAGATACAGCAACGCGATGTCTGAATCTAAACCGGTTTGGATAGGTTTCACGTTGCCATTACTGTCGGTCTCAGCTTTTGAAATCCGGGTGTAATCCGGATGAACCACAACGTGAGACACCGGATAAAAGTTATCAAGCCCTGCAGAATTAAGTTCATACGCATTCGCATTCACCGACAGCTCACCCGGCGGGGTCACATAGTAGGTTGCTTCATTGGTTCCTTGTCCCATCACCACACAGTGCGCCGCAGTCAGTACCCATTGCTCTGTCAGCATCGTTCCACCACACAGCGGAAACTCTGCCATGTTACTTGCTCGCAAAGTAACGCGGTCAACAGGATCGGTTTGTTCATCTCCTAACACAATCGCCTGTGTTGATGGCACACTGAATGCCGCCACTGCCAGCGCAATAAGTTTGTTACACGTTGTTCGTTTCATCTAGGTTGCTGTCTTCAATTTGGTAAGCCTGGACGTATCTTCTTCGAGAGAAGAATCTTGGAAAATCCAGCGAATAAAAATGTGCGATTCAATTCATTGGATTACCTTGGGAACACATTCAATATCAACTAAAAATGCCAACTGACTCGCACACAAACCGACTTATTCAAATTAATAAAAACACCAATAAAACACAGATTACGCAGCCCATCAGCATTGTGCTATTTAATTGATGAAAAACGAGTTAGCTCCCAGATATACAGAAAAATATTCTCTATATTTAAGAGAAGGACAATGCCGCTGGAGGTCTCTATGATCAAGGTTGAAGACATGATGACTCGTAATCCTCATACCTTACTGCGCACGCACACCTTGCGTGATGCAAAAAGCATGATGGATGCGCTTGATATTCGACACATTCCGGTTGTTGATGCCAATAACCACTTACAAGGCTTGGTGACTCAACGCGACATTCTTGCTGCTCAAGAATCGAGCTTGCACCCAGATGAGGCTGAACAATCTTTTACTTTAGACACACCGCTCTACGAAATGATGCACACCAATATCATGACGGCAGAGCCTATCGCGGGGCTCAAAGAGAGCGCTATCTATATGCAAAAGCATAAAGTTGGCTGTCTACCTGTTGTCACCAAAGGTCGATTGGTCGGCATCATTACTGACAGTGACTTTGTGACCATTGCGATTAACTTATTGGAACTGCAAGAAGAAGTGGAACCTGAAGAAATCGAGCAGGAAGAGTAGTACGCAAGCGTATTCTCTTTGTTGTAAGTTTCGTTTTTACACCGGTTAAACGAAAAAAGAGCGGCAGGGTTGCCGCTCAAAATGCCATTACTGACGCTGATTAAGGAAGTGTTTCTCTGCCAATTAGAATTGGTCTTCTTCGGTCGAACCTGTCAATGCTGTCACTGAAGAGTTACCACCTTGGATAGTATTGGTCATTCTATCGAAGTAACCTGTACCTACTTCTTGTTGGTGCGCAACAAACGTATAGCCTTTTTCAGCTGCTTGGAATTCAGGACGCTGAACTTTCTCAACATAATGACGCATACCTTCACCTTGAGCGTAAGCGTGCGCCAGTTCAAACATGTTGAACCACATGTTGTGAATGCCTGCTAGCGTGATGAATTGGTACTTGTAGCCCATGTCTGCCAACTCTTGTTGGAACTTAGCAATGGTTTCTGCATCTAGGTTCTTCTCCCAGTTGAAGGACGGCGAACAGTTGTACGCCAACAATTGATCTGGGTATTCAGCGTGAATTGCTTCTGCAAACTTACGTGCTTCTTCCAAACATGGCGTAGCCGTTTCACACCAAATCAAGTCTGCATATGGTGCGTAAGCCAGGCCGCGAGAAATCGCTTGGTCGATACCCGCGCGAACGCGGTAGAAACCTTCTTGAGTACGCTCACCTTCGATGAAGTCTTTATCATATGGGTCACAATCTGAAGTAATGAGATCCGCCGCATTCGCATCAGTACGAGCAATAACTAATGTTGTTGTACCCGCTACGTCAGCAGCCAAACGAGCTGCAACGAGCTTTTGTACCGCTTCTTGCGTAGGAACTAATACCTTACCACCCATATGGCCACACTTTTTCACCGATGCTAACTGGTCTTCAAAGTGAACGCCCGCGGCACCGGCTTCGATCATCGATTTCATTAGTTCGTAAGCGTTAAGCACACCACCAAAGCCCGCTTCAGCATCCGCTACGATAGGTAGGAAGTAATCAATACCACCTTCATCTTCAGGCGTCTTACCAGCAGCCCACTGAATTTGGTCTGCACGACGGAATGAGTTGTTGATACGCTTTACTACTGACGGTACAGAATCTACTGGGTAAAGAGATTGGTCTGGATACATCGTCGAAGCGGTGTTGTTATCCGCCGCTACCTGCCAGCCTGACAAGTAAATCGCTTCAATACCTGCTTTAGCTTGTTGAACCGCTTGACCACCCGTTAGCGCACCAAGACAGTTTACGTAACCTTTTTTCGCACTACCGTTGACCAGTGACCAAAGTTTGTCTGCACCACGTTGTGCAATTGTGTTTGCAGGCACCATAGAGCCACGCAGTTCCACCACTTCCTCGGCAGTGTAAGTACGCTTCACATTTTTCCAGCGTGGGTTAGTTGCCCAGTCTTTTTCCAGAGCTTCAATTTGTTGGCGGCGAGTTAAGTTAGTCATTGGTCTATCCCTCTTTATAATTTGCACTTTATGCGTGTGCGTTGAGTTTCCGTTCTCAGGCAGTACTTCCCTATCTGCCTTGAAAATCCTTCACGTTATTGGTGTTACAGTTATTCTTTATTAATCCAGGTAGTCATAACCAGGAACTGTCAAAAAGTTGGTCAGTTCATCGCTCGTCGTGAGCCTTGCCATTAAGTCTGCTGCTTCTTCAAATCGACCCGCATGGTAGCGCTGCTCGCCAATTTCTTGCTTCACGACTTCAATCTCCTCTTTGAGATAGAGCTCGAACAGCTCTTTAGTGACCTTTAATCCGTTGTCTAGCGACTTGCCGTGTTGAATCCATTGCCAGATAGAGGCGCGTGAGATTTCTGCCGTTGCTGCGTCTTCCATCAGTCCGTAAATCGGCACACAACCATTGCCAGAAATCCAAGCTTCGATGTATTGCAGCGCAACGCGAATATTGTGGCGCATTCCGCCTTCAGTGCGCTCGCCTTCACAAGGCTCAAGCAGTTCAGCTGCTGTAATAGGCGCATCCTCTGCACGGCTCACATCCAACTGGTTGGTGCGTTCACCCAGCACAGCACTAAAGACTTCCATAGCAGTGTCAGCCAAACCTGGATGAGCCACCCAAGTACCGTCGTGGCCGTTGTTAGCTTCTAACGATTTGTCAGTCTGGATCTTGTCTAATACTTTTTGATTCTCTTTCGGGTCTTTAGCTGGGATAAATGCGGCCATTCCTCCCATCGCGAAAGCACCTCGTTTATGGCAAGTACGTACCAATAATCGCGAGTAAGCGTTTAAGAATGGCTTGTCCATCGTTACCACTTGGCGATCTGGCAGTACTCGGTCTGAGTGTTTTTTCAATGTTTTGATGTAGCTAAAGATGTAATCCCAGCGACCACAGTTCAAACCAACGATGTGTTCTTTAAGCGAGAACAGAATCTCGTCCATTTCAAATACCGCTGGTAAGGTTTCAATCAGCACAGTCGCTTTGATCGTGCCTGTATCCAAACCGAAATAGTCTTCCGTGAAATGGAACACTTCGCTCCACCACTTCGCTTCGTGATGCGATTGCAGTTTTGGAAGGTAGAAATAAGGGCCGCTGCCTTTTTGAAGTAACGCTTTGTAGTTGTTATAGAAATACAGAGCGAAATCGAACAGCGCGCCAGGAATGATCTGACCGTGCCACGTAACGTGTTTTTCTTTTAAATGAAGGCCGCGAACACGGCAGATCAACACCGCTGGGTCATCTTCCAGCTGATAATGTTTGCCATTGCCAGGATTGGTGTAACTGATGGTGCCATTAACAGCATCGCGCAAGTTAATTTGACCATCTAGCACTTTACTCCATGCAGGAGACATTGAATCTTCGAAGTCTGCCATGAACACTTTTACATTCGCATTCAGTGCGTTAATCACCATCTTGCGGTCAGTTGGTCCGGTAATCTCCACACGGCGATCTTGCAGATCTTGTGGGATTCCTAGGATCTTCCAACTTCCTTCACGGATGTCTTGTGTCTCTGGTAGAAAATCTGGTAGCTCACCAGCATCAATACGTGATTGCTTCTCTTCTCTTGCTTCCAGCAACTGTTCAACACGTCCGGCAAATTTTTCACACAGTAGAGATAAAAAGGTTTGGGCTTCAACAGGGAAAATTGCTTGATGTTCTGGAGCAACGACTCCATTCACCTCAAGCATGCCTTGGGTTTGCTTTAGTTGTTGTGTTTTTTGTTCTGTCTGAGCAAGCATAATCATTCATCCTTAACGTGCTTTATCAATCTTGGGCAGTCAGCGTAAAGCTACATTTGTAAGTTATGAACAACAAATTACATCCTTTAACTTTGTGTTCAACTCGTCTAGCCATGCCGATAGATTGCGTAATGCTACGTGTATTTTCAATCTAGACATAAGTCGTATCGGCCTTTAAATAAGCTATATCAACAAGGGGTTTAGTGAAACCCCCAATATAAACAAAACAGAAAATTCAAAGTTTTATTCCGCAAGGTAAAAACCATCTATCAAGCGCCTTATTTTGTAAGTTATTACGTAATAAAATTACATTAAATTTAAAGTCGTTTTATCATTTCAAACAAGCGTATGAATATAGACTGGTAAACAAACACCTTGTATTCACAAGGGCTGAAGAGATGTATTTAAACAGGGGTCAAACAAGGTATGCAGGGCTTTGTGTAAAATTAACATTGTGAAATTTCACTATTTTATGAAAGCTTCATCAAAGAAGAGCTGTAAAATTTTACAAGTCAAAGTTTACCAACAGAATAAAATACTAGAAAGCGCACTGTTTCCAGTGCGCTTTTAGATAAATAATGGAGAAGTAAGGGCTAATACTAATAGCTAAAGCAGCTCTGAAACGACTTCTGCAAGTTGATTAAATGTTTTCGTTCTTGACGAGCTCGGACGCCAAACTAAGCCGATTTCGCGATAAGCTTGTTTACCAGGAGGATCGATCACGACTAAATTCTGGTTATGCAGCAAGCCATGGTCGATAGCCATTTGAGGAATGAACGTTGTTCCCAAACCATTCGCAACCATTTGCACCAGTGTATGGAGGCTGGTTGCCGTAAACGGATTGATTTTTTCTTTGTCTGTTAATTTACACGCTGATACCGCATGTTCCGTTAAGCAATGTTCTTTCTCTAGTAGAAAGACGGATTCGTCAGGTAAATCCGCGTAACGAATCGGCACAGGGACCGATTGGGCTTGATTAGCGCTTATAACCATTCGAAACGGATCCTTACCCACTACTCGGCTTTCCATCCCATCAATTTCGACTGGTAACGCTAAAATAAGCACATCCAGCTCACCATGTCTGAGCGCTTGAAGTAAGTTTGTCGTCGTGTCTTCTCTTAATAAAAGATTCAGTTGTGGAAAACGGTAGTTCACCTCTTGTACCAAATCACACAGTAAAAACGGAGCAATTGTTGGTATACATCCTACTTTTAGCTGGCCTTGCATATCGTCGCCTTGGCACATACGTCCAAGCTCGACCAAATCTTGCCCTTTTGCTAACAGCTCTCGCCCCTGCTTTACTACCATTTCTCCTGTTTGGGTAAAAACCAGTGGACTTTTCTTATCTTTCTTTTCATATAAGGGACAACCTATCAATTCCTCTAAGTTTTGAATACCCTTACTTAAAGTCGACTGACTGACAAAACAACGCTCTGCAGCGTCACTAAAATGTCTTGTTTCATGCAGTGTGACTAAATAGTGTAACTGCTTCAAACTGGGCCATTTATTCATAATTGTATTTGTATCTACCGCCGTTCCAGTGATCGAGTTAAGAGTTTTGTTATTATCGTTTTTTTCGATTAACTCAATCTATTTATTTCGCTTTTTTCAATACTACAATCTGTACTATAGTTTGTCTCGTACAAACACGAACCAAACCGACACAACTGAATTCGGTTTGGAGCTAACCATACTTTTTAGGAGCAAAAAAATGGTACTAGTAGGTCGTCAAGCCCCTGATTTTACTGCAGCAGCTGTTCTAGGTAACGGTGAAATCGTTGAAAACTTCAACTTTGCAGAGTTCACTAAAGGTAAGAAAGCAGTAGTATTCTTCTACCCACTAGATTTCACTTTCGTTTGCCCATCTGAGCTAATCGCATTCGACAACCGTCTAGCTGACTTCCAAGCTAAAGGTGTTGAAGTAATCGGTGTTTCTATCGATTCTCAGTTCTCTCACAACGCATGGCGTAACACTGCTATCGAAGATGGCGGTATCGGTCAAGTTAAGTACCCACTAGTTGCTGACGTTAAGCACGAAATCTGTAAAGCTTACGACGTTGAGCACCCAGAAGCAGGCGTTGCTTTCCGTGGTTCTTTCCTAATCGACGAAGCAGGCGTTGTACGTCACCAAGTAGTTAACGACCTACCACTAGGCCGTAACATCGACGAAATGCTACGCATGGTTGACGCTCTTAACTTCCACCAGAAGCACGGCGAAGTATGTCCTGCACAATGGGAAGAAGGTAAAGCAGGTATGGACGCATCTCCAAAAGGTGTTGCAGCGTTCCTATCTGAGCACGCAGCTGACCTAGGCAAAAAATAATAGACCTTCACCCTAGCTCAACGGGTGTGATGGTTGGATGTATATAAAGCAATAAGCTAATGCGGAAAACCGCAAACGCCAATCAGTCTAAGTAAAGTCCTATCAAAGCCCAGAGCCTCTGCTCTGGGCTTTCTTTTTCCTTCAGATAAACCGCCAAAATGAGGTAACGCTTTAGCGTAAACTTTACCTCTATTTATCATCTCCTCCATACAGATTCTGCTTACTGGCCCTGTTAATATCTTAGCCACAACACTTATTTGTAACGTTAGCAGGATGAATGAACGTGGTTACTCACCTAGAAGTCTGTATTGATAATATTGAATCTCTGCACTACGCCATTGCTGGCGGCGCCACTCGGATTGAACTTTGCTCCTCTTTGGCTTTAGGCGGACTAACACCCAGTTATGGTTTTATGCAGCAAGCGGCTAAGCTTTCGAGTGTTCCAGTTTATGCCATGATCCGCCCACGCCAAGGTGACTTCTTCTACAATGAAGAAGAGATCGAAATGATGCGTTGGGATATTGAAGCGGCTCACCAATCAGGCTTGAGCGGTGTCGTGTTCGGCGTGCTCACTCAAGACGGTGATATTCATATGCCTTACGCGGCTGCGCTGTGTGAATTTGCTCAAGCGCTTGGCTTAGGCGTGACCTTCCATCGTGCCTTTGACCAGTGTCGTGACGCTGAAAAAACTTTGGAAGAAGTGATCAGCTTAGGTTGTGAACGTATTTTAACCTCCGGTCTTGCGCCTTCAGCACCACAAGGGATCGATGTGCTTAGAGCTTTGGTTAAGCAAGCCCAAAGACGCATAGCAATCATGGCGGGGGCTGGCGTTAATGCGAGTAACGTACGTGCGTTAGTAGAAGACACTCAAGTTCCTGAAATCCATCTGTCAGGCAAAACCACACGCCCTAGCCAAATGACCTTTGTTGCTGAACAAAGCAAAATGGGCGCATCCGATGTCGATGATTTTTTAATCCCCATCACAAGTACACAAGCCATAACCGATGTCGTAGCAACTCTCAAATAGACCACCGTAACCTCACGCGCATAGCTTTTGAGTGCTAACATATTGTTTATCAAGGAGTGAGGAAAGGTGTATGTCTAAATTGAAGAAAAAGGAATACGAAAAGGAGCTCAAAAACCTTCAAGTTGAGCTCGTAAAACTTCAAGAGTGGGTCAAACACAAAGGGTTAAAAGTGGTTGTTCTGTTTGAAGGCCGTGATGCTGCGGGCAAAGGCGGAGTGATAAAGCGAATTACAGAAAAGCTAAACCCGCGTGTTTGTCGCGTAGTGGCTCTGCCTGCACCGACCGAAAAAGAAAAAACGCAATGGTACTTCCAACGTTACGTCGCTCATTTACCATCTGCTGGTGAAATCGTTTTATTTGACCGAAGTTGGTATAACCGAGCAGGTGTCGAAAAAGTCATGGGGTTCTGTACTCCAGACGAATACGAGGAGTTTTTACGCTCTTGCCCTGAATTCGAGAGAATGTTGCAACGCTCTGGGATTATTCTGATTAAGTATTGGTTTTCGGTTTCAGACGAAGAGCAGGAAAAACGTTTTCTAGGTCGAATTAATACGCCGATCAAACGTTGGAAATTCAGCCCCATGGATTTGGAGTCACGTCATCGCTGGGCGGAGTATTCGGAAGCAAAAGATAAGATGTTTGCCTATACAGACACGAAAAGCTGCCCTTGGTGGGTCGTCCCTTCAGATGACAAAAAGAAAGCGCGCTTGAACTGTATCAGTCATTTACTAAGCCAGATTGATTACAAAGCACTTGAGTACTCACCCATCGAATTACCTGAACTCAATAAAGAAGGTTACGTCAGAGCGCCCATTGATGATCAGACCTTCGTTCCTGATAAATATTGACGTGCTTTCCTTCTCTCTAATAAATAGACCAGCCTAAAAGCTGGTCTATTTATTGAAGTCAGTTACTTCAGTACGTCATCAATACTTTGATCACCTAGATGGCGTACATCTTTCCCTTTCACGAAGTAAATAATGTATTCACAGATGTTCTGGCAGCGGTCCCCCACGCGTTCAATCGCGCGCGCCGACCACATCACTTGCAGAATATTAGGGATATTTTTTGGATCTTCCATCATGTAAGTCATCAACTGACGAATCACCGCTTCATACTCGGCGTCTAGTTTGTCATCTTGTTTATGCACCTCTGCTGCCGCTTCTACATCCATGCGGGCAAACGCATCTAAAACCTGATGCAGCATATTAATTGCCTGACGGCAGAGAGGCTCTAACGACACTTGGAATTGTCGTTCTTTTGATGATGGGCTTTCAATGGCAACGTAAGCAATGCGTGTCGCCACATCACCGATGCGTTCTAAATCCGTGATCGTTTTGATGATAGCCATGATTAAGCGCAAGTCTTTTGCCGTTGGCTGACGCTTAGCAATAATGCGTGTACAGGCGTCATCGATCGAGACTTCCATCGCATTCACTTTATGATCGTCACGCACAACCTTACGCGCCAGTTCGATGTCTTCTTTATGCAAGGCTTGAATAGCATACGAAAGCTGCTGCTCTACCAAGCCTCCCATGGTTAATACATGAGTACGAATCGATTCTAGCTCTACGTTAAATTGTCCTGAAATATGACGTCCAAAGTGCATGATGTTCCTTATTCCGTATAGAGTCGCGACTTAACCGTAGCGACCCGTAATGTAATCTTCGGTCTGTTTCTTCATTGGCGAAGTGAAGATCGAGTCCGCGTCAGAGTATTCAATTAACTTCCCCATATGAATGAATGCAGTATGATCGCTCACTCTCGCCGCTTGTTGCATGTTATGGGTAACGATAACCACAGTATATTGAGTCTTCAGCTCATTGATAAGCTCTTCAATGGTTAAAGTTGAGATTGGATCCAACGCTGATGTTGGCTCGTCCAATAACAGGACTTCCGGCTCAATCGCCACCGCCCGCGCAATGACCAAGCGCTGTTGCTGACCACCAGATAAGCCAAATGCGTTCTCATGCAAGCGGTCTTTTACCTCATCCCACAACGCCGCCGAGCGCAAGGATCGCTCCACTGCGTCATCTAAACTGCGGCTGTTTTTTACACCTTGTAAGCGTAAGCCATAAACTACGTTTTCATAAATTGACTTAGGAAATGGATTGGGTCTTTGAAACACCATCCCCACTCGGCGTCGAAGTGTCGCAACATCGACATTAGGATGATAAACATTCTTGCCGTGGAGACGCACTTTACCTGTGACTCGACACCCTTCCACTAAGTCGTTCATGCGATTGATGCAACGTAATAACGTCGACTTTCCACACCCTGAAGGACCGATAAAAGCGGTGACTCGCCCTTTGGGAATTCGCATCGAAATATCATGCAGCGCCTGAGTTTGACCATAGAACAGATTAAGGTTCTCGATTGAGATGGCTGTTTGTTCATCCGTTAAATTATGAACATCCAATGGTGGCTCATAACCTAATGTACTATCAAAATTAAACATACTTAATCTTGTCCTAACGTTCTGTATTTTTCTCGTAAATTATTGCGAATACTGATTGCTGTTAAGTTTAGCCCGACAATCACTGTCACGAGTAAGAAAGAGGTAGCATAAACTAATGGTCGCGCCGCTTCGATGTTGGAGGTTTGAAAGCCAACATCGTAAATGTGAAAACCTAAATGCATGAACTTTCTATCCAAATGCACATAAGGGAATTGTCCGTCAACCGGTAAACTGGATGCCAATTTCACGACCCCCACCAGCATCAGTGGCGCTACTTCGCCAGCTGCACGCGCAATCGCAAGGATCAAACCTGTGATAATAGCTGGCGTCGCCATAGGCAAAACCACGCGCCATAGCGTTTCGAACTGAGTTGCACCAAGTGCCAGAGAGCCATGTCGTACGGAGCTCGGAATTCGAGTTAAACCTTCTTCTGTCGTCACAATCACAACTGGAAGCGTCAGCACGGCAAGAGTTAGTGCTGACCATAACAAACCCGGCGTACCAAAGGTTGGTGCCGGTAGCTTCTCCGCATAGAATACGTTGTCGATAGAGGCACCAATCGTATAAACGAAGAAACCTAAACCAAACACGCCATAAACAATCGATGGAACACCCGCTAGGTTTATAACCGCAATACGAATAACTCTGGTTAGAGCGTTATTCTTAGCGTATTCATGTAGATAGATAGCGGCGATCACCCCGAGTGGCATCACAATGATCGACATGATGAGTACTAAGAAAACCGTACCAAATATCGCAGGGAACACGCCTCCTTCGGAGTTAGACTCTCTTGGATCTTCAGATAAAAACTTCCAAACCTGTTTTCCCCAATGCATGACTTTATCAGGCAGTGACATTTGGTTTGGATACCAGTAGTCCAAAATGTCTTCGAGCGGAATCGATACTTGTGACCCCGTCATATCCTCGACAATCAAGGCATAGTCAGAGAGCTGAAGTCGTAAACCATCAAGTTGCAAATCTAACGTCGCAAGCGCTTTTTCTATCTGCTCTTTTTTCGTCAGGTTTTCGTTTAAGAAGCTTTCTGTCAGCGTGTCATTCAATTCATGCTTGCGCTTTTCTAATCGCAACTGCTCTAGCTTCCAACCAAGCTCTTTAAGCTGATCGACCACCAAAGAATCAATCTCATGGCGCAGAGTTTCTGCATCATCAAGCTTTTTATTTAGTACCGATTGAATATCACTGGTGTATATATTATCACCATCTTGAAACGCCACCAGCTTACCAAAGAAATAACCACCGCTACTGCGCTCTATCACCGCCCACTCTTTTGGCATCGTGGGCTCATCCAACTGCATTTGCAATACGGAGATAAAATCGGCGGGATACAACTCTCGGTTAGCGATTTTGATGTTGAGTCGCGTGGCAAAATCTTCATCCTCTTCTAACTGTTGTGCTGCGCTTTCAGGCAAATAACTCTTAGGCACAAAGCTGCGCTCATACACTTGACCAATCAGAATAGTATTTTCATGTAGCACTTCGCCTTGTACAGGAGTCAGCGCTGCAACATTCCACTGATACAAAGGCGCTGGCCAAAAGTAAGTCAGGCCTTTCCAGCCGATAAGGAGTAACAACCCTAATACCGACAACAAACTGATGCTGACTGCACCGCCTGTTAGCCATATCCACGGTGCGCCAGAACGAATCCAATTTAACACGTTATTACTCGCTCTTTATTCAAACCATTATTACAACGCACGGTACTTATCTCTCAGTCTCTGACGAACCCACTCCGCAAGCGCGTTTACTGCAAACGTAAACACAAATAAAATCAATGCAGCTAGGAACAGCAGGCGATAATGCGAACTTCCAACTTCCGACTCTGGCAACTCAACGGCGATGGTCGCCGACAGGCTGCGCAATCCTTCCAAAATATTCCAATCCATTAATGGCGTATTGCCCGTTGCCATTAATACAATCATGGTTTCGCCAACAGCGCGTCCCAGGCCCATCATAATGGCAGAAAAAATACCTGGGCTTGCAGTAAGCAAGACAACATAGATTAAAGTTTGCCAAGGCGTGGCCCCTAATGCCAAAGAGCCATCCGATAAATGCTTCGGTACAGAGAAAATGGCATCTTCGGCAATGGTAAAAATCGTCGGGATAACAGCAAACCCCATCGCTAACCCCACCACCAATGCATTGCGTTGATCGTAACCAATACCATGCTCGGTTAAGAATAAGCGCATATCGCCACCAAAGAACGTCTGCTCAATCGTAGGCGAAATCCACACTCCAAGCCCAATCAGTACCAATATGACAGGCATGAGCACTAAAGCATGCCAACCATTAGGCAGACGATTCCGCAAAGGTTGCGGTATTAATGCCCATAGCCCGCCCATAATCATGGTGCTCAAGGGCAAAACAAACAGCATAACGACGATCGTAATCAAATGATCTTCGACAATAGGCGCGAACCACAATCCCGCGAGGAAACCTATGATCACCGTCGGCAGTGCTTCCATTAGCTCAATCGACGGTTTTACTACACGACGCATGCGTGGCGACATAAAGTAAGCCGTATAAATAGCACCTAGCACTGCGAGCGGTACTGAAAACAGCATCGCAAACATCGCCGCTTTTATCGTTCCAAACGCAATAGGTACTAGGCTGAACTTAGCCTCAAAGTTATCGCTCGCCGAAGTCGATTGCCACACAAATTCAGGCTCAGGATACCCTTCGTACCACACTTCTTGCCATAATGAAGACAATGAAACTTCCGGATAGGCATTGTCCACTTCCGCAACATTTAACGCATTATTTTGCCAAGTGATTAAGTAGCGTTCATTGTTAGACATTGCTGCGATTGCGGGCGCTTGATGGTACGCACGCTTAAACAACACCAGTTTTTCACTGGTTGTATAATGGCTTTGCAACGTGCCGTTGGTGTAAAAGCTATAAAATCCTTTTCGATGAGAATCCGGCAACAAATACTTAAGCTCTGATGCCAATTTAAAATCACGAATATGCGTTAACGTGCGTTTTTCTTCTTGCAGCGTATCAAACCATTGCGACACCCGACCATCGTTGTGCGTCACCAAAAGCGAGTAAGCACCAGCCAATAAGTCTATCGTACGAACGGAATGCTTCTTATCACCTTGAGTGAGATCGACCACCTCTCGCACAGCAAATTTACGTGCGGTTTTCTTTAACACGATCAACTCAGAGCCATCGCGCAAATAAAGCGTTTCACCGTCAGGTGTCAACAACATTTGCTGAGGCGTATTAAAGCCTGAAGAGAACGTAAAATCGATCGTTGTAGGAGACGTACCCAAAGACGAAGCCACTTGCCAGCGAGCTTTCACTTCACCACTTTGCGTCTGCCAAACAACCGTTGGTAAGGGCGTCGAAGCTGCAAATACAAACTGAGTCACAGGATCTTGAGGCGTACTTAGTGTCAGATCCATGCTGGTGTCTAGCTCAATCACTTCCGGAGGACGTGTATTTTCTCTCAATGTAGCATTAAATTCTGGCTTGAAAAGGTTCGCTTTACCCTGCCCATCAACAAATCCATACCAACCTAGCCCAGGAGCAGATTGAGAGAAAGCAACGGGTTTCTGGGCGATTTGCTGTGTATACACCGCAGGTTTCGTAGGATCGTCCATCGACAAATATTGAATCTCACCACTTTGGGTTAGAACGAACGCGAGCTGAGCGTAATCATCCACTGAAATCGCAAGTGGTGTTTCAATATGAGTGGCTCGAATGGCTTGGTTGGTTTTGATCTCCGCATCAGAAAAAAGCGGAATGATCACCATGGCGAGGTAGACAAAGATCAAAATAAGCGCCGCGAGTACGCCGACACCACCAGATGTCACTGCAAGTCGAACTAAACGATCTTTTATCAGTCGTTTCTTATCTTTTTCCTGCAATGAAAACTCGGCTTGTGCCATTTAAATCTCTACCTTTTTTGACTTAGTACTAGAATATGTCGTTAAGATGACAATTATATTACAGATCACATTAAACACCTGAAAAGAATACAACTCTTATGCAATGCGTGGTATGAAATAAATCTGTAATGAAAATCTCATAATGTTCTCACTCATCCATTTTTCCAAGATGAGTACGTAATACTTCACTTTTGGCTAGGTAAGGTTATGAGCGCAGAAAAACTATATATAGAAAAAGAACTGAGTTGGTTGTCTTTCAACGAACGAGTATTACAAGAAGCTGCCGATAAAACCGTCCCTTTGATCGAACGTATTCGCTTTCTTGGGATCTTTTCCAACAATTTAGATGAATTTTACAAAGTACGCTTTGCGGACGTGAAGCGCAGAATCCTAATCAGCCAAGAGCGCGGTGGCAGTGATAGCCCTAAACGACTGTTAACCAAAATGCAGTCGAAAGCACTAAAGCTTAACGAACAATTTGATGAGCTTTACAGCGAGTTGATTCGAGAAATGGCGCGACGTCGCATTTTCTTGGTCAACGAGCAACAACTGGATGAATCGCAACAAAAGTGGATCGCGAAATACTTCCGTAGAGAGGTAATGCCGCATATCACTCCCCTCCTAATGAAAGACGAGATCGATGTTCTGCAATTTCTCAAAGACGAGTACGCTTACATCGCCGTAGAACTGCGTAAAGAAGAACATTACCAGTACGCTCTGATCGAAATTCCGACCGATCACCTTCCCCGCTTTGTGATGGTACCAGAACAGAAAGGAAAGCGTCGAAAAACCATCATCTTACTTGATAATATTATCCGCCACTGTTTGGACGAGCTGTTCAAAGGCTTTTTTGATTATGATGAGCTTAGCGGCTATGCGATGAAAATGACGCGTGACGCTGAATACGATTTACGCAATGAAATCGAGTACAGCTTGCTTGAACAAATGTCAGAGGGTGTCAATCAGCGACTGACAGCAAAGCCCGTTCGCTTCGTCTACGAACGCGATATGCCGCCTCAAATGTTAGAGTTTCTGTGTAACAAACTTAATATCTCTAACTACGATAACCTTATCCCCGGCGGACGCTATCACAACTTTAAAGACTTCATCGGCTTTCCAAATGTTGGACGAGAATATCTTGAAAATAAACCTCTCCCGCCAATGAAATGTGCCGATTTCGAAGGTTATGCCAACAGCTTTGACGCGATTAAAGCGAAAGATATTCTGCTCTATTATCCCTACCACACTTTTGACCACATTAGTGAGTTAGTGCGCCAAGCCTCCTTCGATCCCAAAGTACTTAGTATCAAGATTAACATTTATCGCGTCGCGAAAGATTCTCGCTTGATGAACTCTTTAATTGATGCGGTGCACAACGGCAAAAATGTCACTGTGGTCGTCGAACTGCAAGCTCGCTTTGATGAGGAAGCCAATATCGAATGGTCAAAAGTATTAACTGAAGCGGGTGTGCACGTCATCTTTGGTGCGCCTGGTCTTAAGATTCACTCAAAGCTACTGATGATTAGCCGCCGCGAAGGTGAAGAAATTATTCGCTACGCACACATCGGCACAGGCAACTTCCATGAGAAGACGGCACGAATTTATACCGACTTCTCCCTGCTTACGGCAGATCAAGAAATCACTAATGAAGTCCGTAATGTCTTCGGTTACATTGAGAATCCATACCGACCAGTGAAGTTCAATCACCTTATGGTATCTCCTCGTAATTCTCGAACCCAAATCTACCGCTTAATTGATAATGAAATTGCGAATGCCAAGCTAGGGAAAAAAGCCGCTCTTACGATCAAGGTCAATAACCTAGTCGATAAAGGCATCGTCAATAAGCTTTATGGAGCAAGTACTTCCGGTGTAAAAATAAACATGATCATTCGAGGTATGTGCTCATTAGTACCGGGCATTGAGGGGATCAGCGACAATATTCGCATCATCAGTATTGTTGACCGCTTTCTTGAGCACCCTCGCGTGGTGATCACCCACAATGATGGCGATCCGCAAGTTTATATCTCCTCCGCAGACTGGATGACAAGAAATATTGATCACCGTATCGAGGTAGCAGTACCAGTCCGTGATCCACGTTTGAAACAGAGAATTATTGATATAACGAATATCCATTTTACCGATACAGTAAAGGCTCGTTTAATAGATAAAGAAATGAGTAACGCTTACGTACCACGAGGTAATCGCAAAAAAGTTCGCTCTCAAATCGCTATCTATGACTATCTTAAAAATATAGAAAAGCAAACTAGAAAACAAAATTCAGATGCCTCAAATACTTGAACAAGATACTCGCTACATTGCCGCGATAGACCTCGGCTCAAACAGTTTCCATATGGTGGTGGCCAAAGTTGTTGGCAGTGACCTACAACTGGTTAGTCGTCATAAACAACGTGTTCGCTTAGCATCAGGACTCGACAGTGAATTGAACTTAAGTCACGCCGCAATGGAGCGTGCGCTAGAATGCTTAGCCATGTTCGCTGAAAGGTTGCAAGGGCTTGATGAGTCAAATGTACGTATCGCCGCCACACACACACTAAGACGCGCTAAAAATGCCCACCTTTTCATCGAGCGTGCAAAAGAAGTGATGCCTTTCCCAATAGAAATTATCCCTGGAGAAGAAGAAGCCCGCCTGATTTACTTAGGTGTCGCGCACACTCAAGTAGAATCCAACTCCAAACTAGTCATCGATATCGGAGGCGGCAGTACCGAGATGATTATTGGACAAGAATTTGAGCCTGAGCTTCTCAACAGTAAACAGATGGGATGCGTCAGTTTTACAGAGCAATACTTTAAAAACGGCAAACTGTCAGGCAAAAACTTCAGTAAGGCGATGTTAGCGGCCGAACAAAAACTCGAGTCCATCGCCTCAACATATCGTAAAAAGGGCTGGGATATTGCTCTCGGCTCATCAGGAACCATCAAAGCGATTCAAGAAGTGCTAGTAGGATTAGGTTTTGAAGATGGCCTGATCACAGCGAGTCGACTGGATACACTTATCGAAACTCTGTGTAAATTTGATTCAATTGAAGATATTGAACTGACTGGTCTAACAGAAGAACGTAAACCCGTATTCGCAGCAGGCGTAGCGATTTTGTCCGCGATTTTCAAAGCGCTTCGCATTGAGCAGATGTTTTTCTCCGATGGTGCTCTGCGCGAAGGCCTGTTGTACGAAATGGAAGAGCGTTTTGCGCGCTCCGATATTCGCATGCGCACCACAGAAAATTTAGCCAACAAGCACCGGGTCGACTTAGAGCATGCAGCTCGTGTTAAGGGGCATGCACGTGAGATGTTATGTCAGGTACGCTCTGAACTAGGCATTAAGAAAAAGAGTGAGTTATTTGACTTACTAGAGTGGGCAGCGTTGCTTCATGAAGTCGGATTAAGTATTAACTTGCGTAGTTTCCATCGCCACTCTTTTTATATTCTGTTGCACTCCACCCTACAAGGCTTCAACCGTGAGCAGCAATTAGTGCTTGCAACATTAGCTCGCTTCCAGCGTAAAGCGCTCAAATTGCAAGAACTACCAGATTTCAACCTCTATAAACAGAGTGACGTTATAAGCCTCATCAAAATATTACGACTTTCTATCGTATTAAATGGGCAGCGTAATGAAGATCCATTGCCTGATATCACCTTATCTATCAAAAATGACGAATGGATTCTCACATGCACAGATGAAGCATGGCTAGAAAACAATAAATTACTTCACGCGGATTTACAGGAAGAACAAGAACGTTGGGACAGCGCGAAGTGGACACTCACTTTCTGATCTCGTACTGTCCATACCTAAATAAAAAGTCGGCTTACAGGCCGACTTTTTTTAACTCTTCTTCTGCAAAGTCTGCCGTAATGGGCACATAACCATCTTTCTCAACCAACGCTTGTCCCTGAGCAGAAAAGATAAAGCGAATAAACTCAGCTTCAATTGGTGTTAATGGGTAATCAGGGTGCTTATTCACGTAAACATATAAGTAACGTGATAGTGGGTACTTACCACTAACAATATGTTCTCGCGTTGGAGTCACGTAGTCATTTCCCATTTTAGCCACAGGGACTAAGCGCACGCCTGCCACTCGATAACCAACACCGGAATAACCAATTCCACTGATGGTTGACGCTACAGCTTGCACTACTGACGCGGAGCCTGGCTGCTCGTTAACTCGAGTCTTGAAATCGCCGCCACACAAGGCATTACTTTTGAAGTAACCATAAGTTCCAGAAACGGAGTTACGACCAAACAACTGTACGTTTCGCTTTGCCCACTGTGATTCAAGACCGAGTTGCTGCCAGTTTGTTACAAATTGACTTTCGCCACAGCGTAGCGTGGCAGAAAACAAAGCATCTAATTGACTAAAGTTAAGACCTTGAATTGGATTATCTTGATGAACAAAAATACCGATTGCATCGATGGCTACCCTAAGCGCCGTTGGCTTGTAGCCATGTTCACGTTCAAACGCTTCTATCTCTCTTAAACGCATAGGGCGACTCATGGGACCAAACTGAGCTGTTTGTTCGGTCAATGCTGGAGGGGCAGTAGAAGAGCCAGACGCTTGGACTTGCGCATTAATATTCGGGTAAATGGATTTAAACTCTTCAACCCAAAGCGTTGTCATACCCGCAAGTGTATCGGAGCCAACAGAGAGCAAGTTCCCGACAATCCCCGTCGTTTTATGATAACTCGGCAATGGTTTATCTTGAGCGGCAGCCATAAAAGAACAAACAAGCGCGAATAAACTGAATGTTTTTGCTAATCGTAAAGCCATTATTTCACCACCAAACGCTCAGGCAATACGAAAGAAAACTTACTACCCACGCCTACTTCACTGTGAATTTCTAAATGAGAGTCATGGTGACTCAGCGCGTGTTTTACAATGGCAAGCCCTAAACCACTTCCACCAGTATCACGTGATCTTGCTTTATCCACTCGATAAAAACGCTCAGTAAGTCGGTGGAGGTGCTGAGGTTCAATACCATCACCACTATCTTCCACCTCTAAGCATGCGCCTTGAGAGGTCTGGAACCAACGAACATTAATGTTCGCACCAGGCGGTGTGTATTTGACGGCATTATAAACGAGGTTAGAGATAGCACTACGTAACTGGTCATCATCGCCCAGCACGCGTAGGCTAGCATCAACATCAAATTTCAATTTATGTTGGTTGTCCCCACTAAGGCTAACCGCCTCTTTTTCTAACACTTCAAGCATCGCGGGCACATTCACGACTTCCTCAAGCTCATGCATAGGTGCCGCTTCAATTTTAGATAGTGTCAGTAGTTGGTTCACCAAACTGTTCATGCGGTTAAGCTGCTCCGTCATGACACCATGAGCTTTGCTCCACATAGGACCCACGACCATATCAGGATCTTCTGTCATCTCAAGATAACCTTGTAGCACCGTCATTGGTGTACGCAGTTCATGAGATACGTTGGCAAAGAAGTTGCGACGCATTCCCTCAAGTTGTTTTAACTGGCTAACATCACGCACCACCATCAAATGTTCACCTTCGGTATACGGTACGATACGTAGTTCTAGCATGCGTTCGACATTGAGTGGTGAACGCATTTCTAATGGCTCTGAAAAGTCTTTCTTGTTGAGGTACTTGATAAAATCAGGTGTACGAATGAGATTGGAGATAGGTTGACCTGAATCTTCTGGCCAATGGAAGCCCAGTAAGTGCTGAGCCAGCTTGTTGCACCAAACAATATTGCCTTCAGCACGGAATACCACTACCGCATCGGGTAGCGATTCTGCACCATTTCGGAATCGACGAATAAGATTAGTAAGCTCTTTTCGTTTGCGGCGTTGGCGCTGTTGTAAGCGATACAACCCATTGAACAAAGATTCCCAGTTACCGCTACCAGATGGTGGCGTGAGGCGTTTTTCATCCCATAACCAAGAAGATAAACGTACTTGGTTATGCAAATGCCACACAAGCTGCAATGCCGTAGCAGCCAAAAGCAACCACGGCATATAACCGAATATCCAACCTACTATCACCCATGGGGTGTAAAAAAAAGCCAGCTCCCAAGCCAGCTTTTTCCACGTTAATCTTTCAACCACTCATAACTCCAGAAATGGTACCGATAAGCTGCGTGTTAATTTATGCCTTCGTCGAGAAGCGGTATCCAGCACCACGAACAGTTTGGATCAGCTTATCATGCCCTGCAGCTTCCAATGCTTTACGCAGGCGGCGAATGTGAACATCAACCGTACGGTCTTCGACATACACGTTAGTGCCCCAAACATTGTTTAATAGCTGCTCACGGCTGTATACGCGTTCTTGATGCGTCATGAAAAAATGAAGCATCTTAAATTCTGTAGGGCCCATGTCTAATGGCGCATCATTAGCCGTAACACGGTGCGATACAGGGTCAAGCTTCAATCCCTGTACATCAATTACATCTTCTAGTGCAGTAGGGGTAACGCGACGAATCACCGCTTTTAGGCGTGCAACCAACTCTTTAGGAGAGAATGGCTTAGTAATGTAGTCATCCGCACCGACTTCTAAACCGCGCACTTTATCTTCTTCTTCACCACGAGCGGTAAGCATCACAACTGGAATGTTGCGCGTTAATTCCTCTCGCTTCATATGTTTGATGAAGTTAATGCCACTACCGCCTGGTAACATCCAATCCAGTAAAACTAAATCAGGGAAGGGTTCAGCCAGTTTGGTTACTGCAGTATCGTAATCTTCCGCTTCTACCGCTTGGTAACCTTTCTGCTCAAGTACGAAGCACAGCATTTCGCGAATAGGAGCTTCGTCTTCAACAACCAGAATCCTTCTAGACATAATTGAGTAACCTTATGTTCGTTGAGCTAATGAATTTAAGAGACAAAGCGCCTCTCTATGCATAAGCATTATCACTACCAATTATGACACTTTTGTGACCTTTGAAAACAAATTTTCATATAACTTTCTTTTGAGGTTCATTCGGATATTTTTCATTTCTATTAAGACATCAGCACAAAAATTCCCTAT
Source organism: Vibrio sp. Vb1755 (assembly GCF_033338635.1). NCBI lineage: Bacteria > Pseudomonadati > Pseudomonadota > Gammaproteobacteria > Vibrionales > Vibrionaceae > Vibrio > Vibrio sp. Vb1755. The sequence goes on from NZ_JAWOTA010000018.1 coordinate 87,678, forward strand.
GATTAGTCCCTTGTCATCAAGCCTAGAGAAGATTTATGTGGTTTAAAAACTGTCTGGTATACCGCGTTAACCGCGAGGTTACTTTTAACGCCGAACAACTAGAAACTCAGCTGTCTGAATTCCGATTCACCCCGTGTGGCAGTCAAGACAAACAGAAATTTGGCTGGGTCAGTGCAATGGGTAGACATGGCGATATGATGACTCACGTGTCAGAAAACCGCATTCTGATTTGCGCCAAGAAAGAAGAGAAAATGCTACCTGCCTCTGTGATCAAAGAATCATTGAATGCAAAAGTAGAAGCAATGGAAGCGCAAGAAGGTCGTCCTCTGAAGAAGAAAGAGAAAGACAACCTGAAAGATGACATCGTAATGGATTTACTGCCGCGCGCATTCAGCCGCAGCAGCCACACTCACGTGCTCATCATGCCAAAAGAAGGTTTTATCCTTGTTGATGCAAGCAGCTATAAAAAAGCAGAAGATGTATTAGCATTGCTTCGTAAAACCATGGGTAGTCTACCTGTTGTTCCTGCTATTCCAGAAGTGGCGATTGAAACTACGCTAACCGAGTGGGTGAAAAGCGGTGACACACCTCAAGGTATCAGCATGATGGACGAAGCTGAGCTAAAATCCGTACTTGAAGAAGGTGGTGTGATTCGCTGTAAGAAGCAAGAGCTAACCACTGATGAAATCCGCAACCACATCGCTGCGGATAAAGTCGTGACGAAACTTGCGCTTAATTGGCAAGATCGTATTGAGTTCATTATGACGGAAGATGCAGGCATCAAACGTCTAAAATTCTCTGATGAATTGAAAGATCAAAACGATGATATTCCACGTGAAGATCAAGCAGCTCGATTTGATGCAGACTTCTCTCTAATGTGTGGAGAGTTCAGTGCTTTCCTTCCCAACCTATACGATGCGCTAGGCGGCTTACCGAATCCTAACGCTTAATTTTGTATAAAGGTTAACCATAACGCCCTCACTTTTTTTGAGGGCGTTTTTCTATCTGAAGCACAATTACCCTAGTCACAGTTCACATTTTGACGTAAAATTTGCGCCCCATTTCCATTAGGTGGAATTGGCCTGACTTGTGATCAGATAAAAGAGAATTGAGCAATGACAACTGAGAAAGCATTCGTGCCTGAGCTACTATCTCCAGCGGGCAGCCTGAAAAACATGCGTTACGCATTCGCCTACGGGGCAGATGCAGTTTACGCTGGCCAACCTCGCTACAGCCTTCGCGTACGTAACAACGAGTTTAACCACGAGAACCTAAAAATCGGTATCGATGAAGCCCACGCCCTAGGCAAAAAGCTTTATGTGGTATGTAACATTCAACCACACAACTCGAAGCTAAAAACGTTCATCCGTGATCTTAAGCCAATCGTAGAGATGGGTCCTGACGCATTGATCATGTCAGATCCAGGCCTAATTATGATGGTTCGTGAAGCTTTCCCAGAAATGCCAATTCACCTTTCTGTACAAGCGAACGCTGTAAACTGGGCGACCGTTAAGTTCTGGGCAGCGAATGGCGTGGAACGTGTGATCGTTTCTCGCGAGCTATCTCTAGAAGAAATCGAAGAAATTCGTGAGCATTGCCCTGAAACTGAACTTGAAGTATTCGTTCACGGTGCATTATGCATGGCTTATTCTGGTCGTTGCCTACTTTCTGGCTATATCAACAAACGTGACCCTAACCAAGGCACTTGCACTAACGCATGCCGCTGGGAATACAAAGTTGAAGAGGGTAAAGAAAACGACGCTGGTGACATCGTAGAGAAATTCGACCCGACGGAAGCACAGCCTGTCGAAGTACAAGACGAGCGTCCTGAAACCACAATTGGTCGCGGCAAACCAACAGATGAAGTCGTTCTACTTTCTGAAGCACACCGTCCAGAAGAAAAAATGGCAGCTTACGAAGACGAGCATGGTACTTACATCATGAACTCTAAAGACCTACGAGCGGTTCAGCACGTTGAACGCTTAACTAAGATGGGTGTTCACTCATTGAAAATTGAAGGTCGTACTAAATCGTTCTACTACTGCGCACGTACCGCTCAAGTTTATCGTAAAGCAATTGATGATGCTGTAGCAGGTCGACCATTCGATGAAAGCCTAATGGGTACACTAGAAAGCCTAGCTCACCGTGGCTACACTGAAGGCTTCCTACGCCGTCATACACACGATACTTACCAAAACTACGATTACGGTTACTCAGTCTCTGATGCTCAACAGTTTGTTGGTGAATTCACTGGCAAACGTCGTGGTGACATGGCTGAAGTAGAAGTAAAAAATAAGTTTCTTGTCGGTGATAGCCTTGAACTAATGACGCCAAAAGGCAATATTGTTTTCACGCTAGAGGCAATGGAAAACCGCAAGTCAGAGTCTATTGAAGACGCGAAAGGAAACGGTCACTTTGTATTCATTCCAGTACCAGCAGAGCTAGATTTAGAATATGGCCTATTAATGCGTAATCTAAACTCAGGGCAGGACACCCGTAACCCGACTGGTAAGTAACCATGGCCTTGCTCATTACTGATAAATGCATTAACTGCGACATGTGTGATCCCGAATGCCCCAATGGGGCAATCAGTATGGGAGAGAGCATTTTCGAAATTGATCCAGCGCTATGTACAGAGTGTAAGGGGCATTACGAAAAGCCGACCTGTCAGTCAGTGTGTCCAATTACAAAATGCATAATCACTGATCCGAACCATGTCGAAACTGAAGAGCAGTTGCTTGAAAAATTCGTGATTATTCAAGGGTTAGCATAAGAGCAATTAGGTTCAACTTTGGCATCAAAGTTGAACCTTTTCTCAACCTGATTTTTCAATAGGGATAATATTGCAGAACAGCTCTTTTTCAAAATGATACTCTAGTCTCTCACGCCAATTTTCCGCTTGAGAAACAGGTATTAAATAAAAGTTTTCTCGGCTCGTATCAGTAACGAAAGCCATTCCATATTGCATCAGCTCATAATGCACATCATTAACAAAACCCGGATCAAGGCGTTGACGCCCAGTCAGGTGATTCACATCCTCTCGAGTCAAAGAGACTCCTTTAGTATCACTGCTAAATCTGTGTCTTAACCACTCTGCAAATTCTTTTGCACAAATCATAGTCATGGTTTTGTCCTTGATTTACTCTTCTAACAGGAAAAGGGCATATCCCTGCCTTACACACTTGTCTGCGTTGTTATCGCTTTTTAGCCAACTGACAGACATATTGCTAAGAAACCAGAGTATCGTGACGAAAGATCTTTTTCTAAACAGAGAAGTTACAACTTACCCATACTACAACTCTTTGTTTAATTTAGATTTCTATAATATGTCCCCAAAACTAATTGGGTTAGTTTTTGTATTGGTACTATTCAATGTAGACAAAAGTATGATGTTTCTCCAGTTTCATAAAAGAGATCACCAAGTACAGATAAACCTGAAGAGTAACACTAATTAGGATTGATAAGCGGCAAGCATTGAGGTGGAACGACTTTTTTTCGTTTGGGCTTAGAGGTTGTTTTTACCCGTGGAGGGGTATCAATAGGTTTTGCTTTCGGGGCCCAACTTGCAAGCTCAACACCGCAGCCATCGCCTACTGGAGGTGGTGCTTGATCAACACAATAGTCGCTCGAATCAGGACAAGACAACCTGACGTGAAAGTGGTAATGATGCCCCCACCATGGACGTACTTTACGTAACCAAGAACGATCTTTGCCGTTTTCTTGCAAGCAAAGTTGCTCCTTAATAACAGGATGTACAAAAATTCGTGCAACATCCTTACTTTTTGAAGCGTACCGAATTAGCTTAAAGTGCCGTTCTTCCCAGCGATGATTAAGTATGGAATAACCTTTTAAATCCACCACACTCATGGGCTTAGGAAGTTGTAATTCGTTATAAGAAAGCGGTTGGTCAGCAAGTCTTAACCAGATATCGATATCTAACCCGGTTTGATGACTAGAATGACCAGAGGAGAACCTTCCACCTCTAGGTAAAGACAAATCACCAATCAACAGAGTGGTGTTGAGATTTTGATGAGCTTTAAGCGCCAGATTTTCAATAAACTCTATCGTTTTAGGGTGCCCATAGTAGCGCTTCGTTTTACTACGTAAGACTTGATAACCAACGCCATCGAGAGGCAAGGGTAATGCACCATCTAAACAACCGTTAGCATAACTACCAATAGAGGAGGAAGAGTTTCGGGTAGGATTAACCGCAGACTCCCAAGGAGTAGAACATACTGAAGCTGAGAAACATAAACCCAAAGTTACAATGAAACTCAGCCTCATAGCCTTTAACCTTTAGTAGTGTTCGCCATTATCGTAATAAGCTTTAGGAGATAAGGCGGAAAAGATAACTGCAACATCAATATCGGCACCAGCGATACCGCGCACTTGTTGCGTAATAAGCTTGGCAACTTCATCTTGCACTTCCTGGCCACGGTCGAACCAAAGCACTTCGACAAAAGGATATGCAGCACTCACCTCACCCTCATTGAAAAACGTAGTGTAGATATACTCAAAAGTAAAATCCTCACGCGGACAGTCCATTAGAGGCTGAAGTTCATCCGTAAGGGGTTTTGATAATGCCTGAACAGCTTGTGGCTCTACAGCACGGAATCGAAAATGTGGCATAAACTTACTTCCTAATTATTAGCATCAATGCATGATGATAACAGGAACCAAGTCAGTAATCATCCAAGCCAATGTAACCACTGACCTTTCAATAGATTGTGAATCAGATGTGCTCGATAACGAAGAAAAAGCGTTATGAAAATTCGAAGGTAAAACAGAAAGAGCAAAGCGATACATCAACATTTAATAATTACATTACTAGAAAATAAAACTATCTGAAGCAAAGGTATGCCATATTCGTTGGATAAACATACACCTGACGCCGAAACTATACGTTAGGAATAAAAGAGCCCCTGACCTAAGCCAGAGGTTATGAACATGGGGGATAGGTGAAGTGGACCAATATCCCGGAGATATGAACTTTCAATCCCCCGATACTTTGGTATCAGAGGAATCGACAGCTCTCCAACTAGTCAGATTCTCTTTTCTTCAGATGCAAAAAAGCCCCAGCATTACTGCTGAGGCTTTAGAGTATGGCAGGGGTGGAGAGATTCGAACTCCCAACACGCGGATTTGGAATCCGCTGCTCTGCCAATTGGAGCTACACCCCTGTAATTCGTGTTTATTGAGACGACGCTCAAATAAGTGGCGGAGTGGACGGGACTCGAACCCGCGACCCCCGGCGTGACAGGCCGGTATTCTAACCAACTGAACTACC
>NZ_JAWOTA010000019.1:0-92634 GCF_033338635.1 Vibrio sp. Vb1755
ATGAGCCAGTTTTTTTACGTTCACCCAGAAAACCCACAGGCTCGCTTGATTAATCAAGCAGTAGCAATCATTCGTAACGGCGGCGTTGTGGTTTACCCTACTGATTCAGGGTACGCACTTGGCTGTCAGTTGGAGAACAAACAGGCACTGGAACGAATCTGTCAGATTCGTCGTCTGGATGATAAGCATAACTTTACTTTACTGTGTCGTGATTTGTCGGAGCTTTCTCTCTATGCGCGAGTGGATAACTCTGCATTCCGACTGCTGAAAAATAACACACCAGGTCCTTACACCTTCATCTTCAAAGGTACTAAAGAAGTACCGCGTCGTTTGATGAATGCAAAACGTAAGACCATCGGTATCCGTGTTCCAGACAATCAAATTGCCTTGGACTTGTTGGAAGCATTAGGTGAGCCGATGATGTCTACATCGTTGATTCTACCTGGCAGTGACGTAACAGAATCTGATCCAGAGGATATTCGCGATAAACTAGAACATGCGGTTGATGTGATTCTTAATGGCGGTTACTTAGGTGAACAACCTACGACTGTAATTGACTTTAGCGAAGGTGAACCTGTTGTGGTTCGTTTGGGATCTGGTGACCCTGCACCATTCGAATAGTAGACGCACACCACCGTCAAACAAAATAGGAGGCATCGCGCCTCCTATTTTAGTTGTCATATCGAATATCTCATTGAACTTAACTGATTGAGGTTAAGCGAAATCGAAAATGTCGATACCATTTTGTTCTGCATAGTTGATGTATGCAGAGCTCACACCGTTTAGTGTCACTTCAACATTGTATTCATCACTTGAGAATACTGCCCAGCCACATTCATTGTAAGATAAAGTCAGATCATCCGCTGAATCCAAGAACGTATCTCGAATGCCATCGTTATCAGTGTCTCGGCCCATATCAAAGACAAGTTTGTCATGGAAAATATTAAAATCGACAATGTCGGCTTTAACATCAATATCGTTGGAAGACACTGGCTGATCAGGTACACCAATAGCCAGGCGGTTTGTAAGCACGAAGGTGTCGTCTCCACAGCCACCGCTCAGTACTGATTCACCATCACCAACAACGAGCGTGTCGTTACCCCAGCCACCACTCAAGTAGTTGTTGCCTGAATAATCAAAAATTGTGTCGTCGCCACAGCCACCAAAGAGTTTGTCGTTTCCTAATCCGCCGGATAGGAAATCGTTTCCAAAACCGCCAGAAACAAAGTCGTTACCTCGGCCACCAAGCAAGGTATCATCTCCCCAGCCACCGAAGACAATATCATTACCTCCGTATCCTACAAACTTATCATCACCACAGAAGCCGAAGAAAATATCGGTTGTTTCAGAGCCTTTTGTGCCTGTCATATCGTCATCTTGAGATGTCCCAAAAATCCAATTTAGGTCGAGATTTAGCATAGACATTGTTCTATTCCTTTTTGTCTGATTTATGCCAATCGCCGAGAGTGCAGAGCGAACCGAGTGAGTCAGAGTACACGATAGCATTAGTGTTATTTTTGATGTGAACTAATGACTTAAAGACAATTTTTGTCTTGTTACCCACGACCTTGCTTTGCTATGAGCGCTCATTGTCTGCGGTGATTGGTATTACTTAGCAGCAAACAGGGACGGCTTATTCTTCGTTGCTTTCTAGCAATACGAACAGTAAACACACCCCAAGTGGTTATTGTTGTAACCCTGACAATTTTATCAGGTACCGCGTGGTTAAAGTGGTTCAGGAAGACCGATATTAGTGGGATTCTCGTTGAGCAATGCCTGCTTTAAGTAGTAAAAAAGTTGCAGAATAGGACAAATATTTCGGTCATTTTTGAAGTGAATTTTGGTGTGGAGAATGGCGCCGATTTAGCTTACATTAACTAAGAAAGTTACGTATAATGTCCGACCGAAAAATCCCACTGAAATGGGTAAATAGCAAAATACAGACCAATCCTGGTCTAGACGTCTGTGAAGACGACACATAGGTAGATAAATGAGCGAAAAGTTACAAAAAGTATTAGCACGTGCTGGTCACGGTTCTCGTCGTGAGATTGAATCGTTAATTAAATCTGGTCGCGTTAGCGTGAACGGTGTAGTCGCTAAGCTTGGTGAAAGACTTGAAGACGAGAGCAGCGTAGTTCGTATCGATGGTCACATTGTCTCTGCAAAGATTCAAGAAGAAGTGATTTGTCGTGTACTTGCGTACTACAAACCTGAGGGTGAACTGTGTACTCGTCACGATCCAGAAGGTCGTCGTACTGTTTTTGATCGTCTGCCAAAAATTCGTGGCTCTCGTTGGATTTCAGTTGGTCGTCTGGATGCGAACACTTCTGGTCTTCTACTTTTCACAACGGATGGTGAACTGGCGAACCGCTTAATGCACCCAAGCCGCCAAGTTGAACGTGAATACCTAGTACGTGTGTTCGGTGAAGTAACTGAACAGAAAGTTCGTAATCTAGTAAAAGGTGTTGAACTGGAAGACGGTTTAGCTCGCTTTGAAGATGTTGTTTACGCGGGTGGTGAAGGCATGAACCACACGTTTTACGTTGTTATCAACGAAGGTCGTAACCGCGAAGTTCGTCGACTATGGGAATCGCAAGAGTGTACCGTTAGTCGTCTGAAACGTGTTCGTTACGGCGACATCTTCTTAGACAAGAAACTGCCTCGTGGCGGTTGGATGGAGCTTGACCTGAAAGAAGTAAACTACTTGCGGGAGCTTGTAGAGCTTCGTCCAGAGAAAGAAACCATGCTTGATCTGAACAAAGACAACACGTCACGCAAACGTGAGCGTGCACGCAGCCAAAAAATTCGTCGCGCAGTTAAGCGCCATGAAGAGCGTGTTAACACGCCAAAAGGTCGCAGCAACAACCCTTCTCGTCGTAAGCCGAAGAAGACTGCTGGTGACCAAGGCGCACGCAACAAGCATCGTTAATCGATAGCAAAACATCAGAAAGGCTTGCCAATTCGGCAAGCCTTTTTCTTATCTGTTACATAACAAAAGGATCTAAAGCCTATATAGAGCAGGGTGCTTTGTATAAACAAATATCTCAGCTAGACGAAAACAACAGATAAAAAAATACCAGCACTAGGCTGGTATCTTTGTTCATGATGAAGAAACGTTAATCGCGTTTCCAAAGCATATGGCAGAACTTATGTTCAGGGTCTCGGCTGATTAGCATACGAGCAAATACGTCATCAAGAACGTCATTTTCCTCATTTACTAGGCCGATACGAACCTCTGCATATACTTCTTTGTCGATCTCGAAGCCAACATGTTCAACCCAGTCATCACCGGTTTCAACAAGTTCTGCGGCACCACGATCTTCAAATTGCGCAGTAAACAGAATCACGTCAGCAGGCTCTAGGTTATCTGGAGCCATCTCAAGGAAAATGTCGTACGCTGCGTCGATGACGTCGTCGTAAGAAATCAAATCAGACATGCTTATGCTCGGCTCATGTATTTACGTTCAGCTGTGTTAATGATAACTCGGTCACCAGTTGCAATGTACTCAGGAACCTGGATGACAAGACCTGAAGCGAAGCGTGCTGGTTTAGTACGAGCAGATGCAGAAGCACCTTTGATTGAAGGGTCAGTTTCTTCAATCACTAGCTCAACAGAAGATGGTAGTTCAATACCCACTGCAGCACCGTTAACAAGGATAATGTGGATACCTTGTGTATCTTCGTTGATGAACAGCATGTCGTCTTCAACTTCATTGTGCTTGAATGTGTATTGTGAGTAGTCTTCGTTATCCATGAAGATGTGCTCATCGCCGTCAGCGTATGAGTACACAACTGCACGTTTGTTCATTTCTACCGTTTCAACAACGTCATCAGACTTGTAACGCTCATCTACACGTGCGCCCGTGTTTAGATCTGTACAACGCATTTTGTAGATTTTAGCGCCGCCACGACCGCCAGGAGTCGTTACTTCGATGTCTTTAACTAGAAGAGTTTTACCATTAGACTCGATTGCGAAGCCTTTTTTGATTTCACTTGCCTTTGGCATTGTATATTCCTATTCATACTTATTAAGCAAAACTCGGTGATTATAGCGCTAAGTTAGCCGCCTAGCATTAAAATTCATTGCAGAAATTTGTTGTTACTCCCATGACTAAACACCTGAATGGACTTGATTCAGTGAGTCGGCTAAGAGAACATATAGTCCAACTTCTTGAACCATCTGAGAACACGTTTTAAGTCATGTCTCTGCCTGTTATCGATCCTAAACAACCATTTCAACCAGAGTTTGCGCCTTTAATTAGGGAAGTCACCGCTTGTCTCAAAGGTGGACTGGGGCAAAACTTACACAGCGTTTATGTATACGGTAGTGTTGCTCGTAAAACAGCGATCGCAGGAAGGTCGAACTTAGACCTGGTTGTCGTTACTCAATCATCCTTTGAGCACAATCGCGCGACTTTGCTCAACACAATTAAGTGGCGTGCGCAGCAGAGTTACTCTCAAGTTAATGGTGTATCGGTCCGTACAGCCTTAGTGAGCGAAGTGGCTAATTTAGATAGTATTTTTACTTGGGGCTTTATGCTTAAGCATTGCTGTGTCTGTGTTTACGGTGATGATCTAGCAGAATGCTTCGGTGATTACGTCCCAAGTTGGGAAATTGCTAAGCACTGGAATATGGATGTGGAAGATTGGATTACGGTGTATCGCAAAAAAATCGTACAAGCGAAGACGATAGAAGAGCAGGTGGCCGCCCAGCGCGTGATTGCAAAAAAGTTACTAAGAGCGTCATACTCTTTGGTGATGTATCGAGATAAACGTTGGTTTGATGACCCTATACAATGTGGCAAGGTATTCTTAACTTATCATCCTGAAAAGCAGCTTGAGATCGAGCGGCTAGAAATTTTACTTTCTGGCCGGGGTATTCCCAAGCGTTCTGTTATCGGGCTAATTGATGCGTTTGGTGATTGGTTAGTCAAACAGTACCAGAAAACAGAGTTTCGTATCGGCTAAAACAACCCCATTTGTGGCGCTGAAAGCCTGTCAAAGTCCGTCCCAATGAAAGGGAGAATCGCATCCGCAACGGGTTTGAGTTGTTTATCAATGTAATGTTGATAATCAATCGGGCTATTGAGGTACTCATAAGGTTCAGGGCCGTTCACGGTAATAATGTATTCAATTCGCCCTTTGTTTTGATACTGTAATGGGCGGCCAAGCTTGGCATTTATCTCATCGGCTAAACGAGCTGCACGCACTTGTGGCGGGACGTTCTTCTGATACTCATGCAGTTTTCTTCGCAGTCGCTTTTGATACACCAACTGTTCATCAAATTCACCGTTGTTAGTTTTCTCAACCATCTCTCGGACATAGTCGCTTGGATCTTCACCATGGAAAATCATGCTATAGAGTGTATTTTGAAATTTCTGTGCTAACGAGGTCCAGTCAGTACGGGCACTTTCTAACCCTTTAAATACAATCCGTTCTTGCTCTCCTTCACCGATTAAACCCGCGTAGCGCTTTTTCGAGCCAGTTTCTGCGCCACGAATCGTTGGCATAAGGAATCTGCGATAATGGGTTTCATACTCGATTTCCAACATAGATGTTAGGTTGTACTCAGAACGCAGGTGTTCTTGCCACCAAGAGTTGATGTAATCAACTAATTGATTTCCAACAGCGTCAGCTTCTACTTGACTGTATGGTCGATTCAACGACACGAATGTGGAATCCGTATCGCCGTAAATCACTTGATATCCTTGCTCCTCAATCAGCACCTTAGTTTTCTTCATGATTTCATGTCCGCGCATGGTAATACTAGAAGCTAACCGAGTATCAAAGAAACGACATCCCGATGAGCCCAGTACGCCATAAAAGGAGTTCATGATGATTTTGATTGCCTGAGAAAAAGCTTTTTCATTGTTCTTCTTTGCCACATCACGTGCTGCCCAAAGCTTTTCAATCATTTCTGGTAAAAAGTGTTTCGTACGATGGAACTGCCCACCGCGAAAGCCAGGTACAGCCTGATTTTCTTCTTTTCCAATATCGAGCAATAACCCCTCAACTAAACCCATAGGATCAATCAAGAAAGAGCGAATAATCGATGGATATAGACTCTTAAAATCCAATACTAAAACAGAATCATATAGGTTAGGGATGGAGTCCATCACGTAACCGCCGGGGCTGGCAATCCAATTTTCAGGGTGTAGGTTCGGAGCAACGTAGCCTGCTCGGTGTATCTGAGGCATGTATAGGTTTGTGAATGCTGCAACCGAACCGCCGACACGATCCAGTTCGACACCAGTGAGACGAGAGCGCTCTATTGCAAAGTCGAGCAGGTGAGTGTGATTGAAAATCTTATTCACTAACACGCAGTCTTGTAAATTATATTTAGCCAGCGATGGTTTGTCGGAGCGGTACATACGATTGATCTCATCCATGCGGTCATGAACGTTGTGGATTTCTTTCCCTTCCCCTAAGAGTTCTTGAGATACAGACTCTAATGACCAAGACCGAAAGTGATAAGTCGCCGTTTTTAACGTATCGATACCGTCCATTACAACTCGCCCTGGAATGGAAATAAACCCTTGTTGGCTTTGAGATGAACTTCTGAAAAAGCTGGCTTGGTCTGCTCTACCAAGCATTAGCTTCATGTTGTGCCATTCTGCTCGTTTGTGTAGTAGACGAAAGTCAAAATCAATGACGTTCCAACCGACAATGACATCGGGGTCGAATTGTTTAAACCAAACGATGAGTGCTTCTAGAAGCGCTTTTTCATCCTTAACCCATTGTATCGGTGTCTCCGAAGGTTCTGGTTCTCCGATCATGATAACGCGGGAATCCATGACGCTGTCTAATCCGATTGAGTAAAGAATGCCTTTCTCAGAGCATTCTAGATCTAGCGAGACAACGTTTAACTTCGGCTCATATTGCCCCGAACGGCATTTTGCGCTCTGGACGCGTTGGTAGCCATTGGTGCGAGTCACATTGCCTGTAAACTCGATACTGCCTTTGATAAAACGCTCCATTAGGTAGCGATCGGCGAGGCGAATATCACTTTCATACGTAGTGATATCTTTTTGAGCGAATGTGTCTTTGAGTGCGAGAGCGTCTCTGGTTACATTGGTATAGCAGGCAGCAAGAGGCGTATGTTCAAACGTTTTGAGATCCAAAAGGCGGATGTCGACGAATATGTTTTTTTCTCGTGCGAGTGTCTTTGCTTGCTCTGAGTGTTTCTGAGCGATGAAAAATACTGGCTTCTCACCATTAATAAGTAACTGAGTAGGACCTGCTTCTGTCGAAAGCCACAACTCGATTTGAGTTTGACCTTTGATGTCTCGTGCCTGTCGAGTAAGCAGAAAGCCTTGTTGGATATTCAAATGTGAGAAACCTTAGAAAACTTGAAGAACGTTAGTTTAACACTAAGAACTGTAAAAATAACCAGTAAAGAAAGCGTCTCAAATTTTTGCTGGAATTAGTGATTACAAGTTAGTCTTTGGTGCAAGAGGGACAGTGTCATTTTAAGTTATAGCGTGTTTCTCTGGGCAATATGAAACCTAGTTACTTGATTTATTGTACTTAATGTTGTTAATTGTCTTTTCTTAGATTTCGGTTCTGCTCATCACGCTCTAAAATAATAGAGTGGTTTATGAATAAGTTCTTGCTAAAGTTTGCGTTTCAGCACATATTCATAGAAAGCAATTTTTTGTCGATTACGTTAGTATATAGGCAGTCATACTGATATCCACATTTAACAAATAATGGTTATGTGGGTGCAGAACCAATACAAAGTGTGGAGATACAAGTTTGATAAATGTTTTCCTTGTAGATGATCACGAGCTGGTTCGCACAGGGATACGACGTATTATTGAAGACGTCCGTGGAATGAACGTAGCAGGAGAAGCTGACAGCGGTGAAGATGCAGTAAAATGGTGTCGCAGTAATCATGCTGACGTCGTTTTAATGGACATGAACATGCCAGGAATTGGCGGCTTGGAAGCCACTAAAAAAATTCTTCGCGTGAATCCTGATGTGAAAATCATCGTACTTACCGTTCATACAGAAAACCCGTTTCCAACCAAGGTGATGCAGGCAGGTGCGTCTGGTTATTTAACCAAAGGTGCTGGCCCTGACGAAATGGTGAATGCGATTCGTGTAGTTAATAGTGGGCAGCGTTACATCTCGCCAGAGATTGCGCAGCAGATGGCATTGAGTCAATTTTCTCCAGCCTCTGAGAACCCTTTTAAAGACTTATCCGAACGTGAATTGCAGATCATGCTTATGATCACCAAAGGCCAAAAGGTAACGGATATTTCTGAGCAACTTAATTTAAGTCCAAAGACAGTCAACAGCTATCGCTACCGACTCTTTAGTAAATTGGACATTAATGGTGACGTTGAGTTAACTCACTTAGCGATTCGCCACGGAATGCTGGACACCGAGACCCTTTAGCGTGAATCCTCCTTTCGATTCGGCTTCCTTTCTCAAGACAGTAACTCATCAGCCCGGCGTTTACAGAATGTACAACGCCGAAGCTGTTGTAATCTACGTAGGTAAAGCCAAAGACCTTAAAAAGCGCCTTTCAAGCTACTTTCGAAAAAAAGTAGACAGTGAGAAAACTCGCGCGCTTGTCAGTAATATCGCCAAAATAGACGTCACGGTGACTCACACTGAGACAGAAGCGCTGATCTTAGAGCATAACTACATCAAGCAGTATTTGCCGAAATACAATGTGTTGCTGCGAGATGATAAGTCTTACCCTTATATCTTTATTAGCGGTCATAAGCACCCACGGCTTTCTATCCACCGTGGCGCCAAGAAGCGCAAAGGTGAATATTTTGGCCCCTACCCAGATTCTGGTGCAGTAAGAGAAACATTGCATTTGCTGCAAAAGATATTTCCTGTGCGCCAGTGTGAAGACACTGTCTATTCCAACCGAACGCGCCCATGTTTGATGTACCAAATTGGTCGTTGTGCAGGACCATGCGTTAATACCATCATTTCTGATGAAGAATATGCAGAGTTGGTTGGCTTTGTGCGCATGTTTTTGCAAGGCAAAGATCAGCAAGTACTCAAACAGTTGATTGAGAAAATGGAAGTTGCCAGTCAGCAATTGCGCTTTGAAGATGCCGCTAAATTTCGCGATCAAATCCAAGCGATTAGGCGTGTTCAAGAGCAGCAGTACGTCTCAGAAGACAGCATGGATGATATGGATGTACTCGGGTTTGCTCAGGAGAATGGTATCGCGTGTATCCATATCCTGATGATACGCCAAGGCAAAGTGCTTGGTAGCCGTAGCCATTTTCCGAAAATCCCACAAAATACAAGCCAGCAGGAAGTGTTCGATAGTTTTCTGACTCAATACTATTTGAGCCATAACGAAGCACGTACAATTCCTTCTCGTATTATTTTGAATCAAGAGTTGGCAGAAGATATTGCGCCAATACAGAAAGCGTTAAGTGAAGTGGCAGGCCGTAAGGTTCATTTTCATACGTCGCCAACTGGCTCTCGAGCAAGGTATCTCAAGCTTTCGAACACGAATGCACTAACGGCGATTACCACCAAAATCAATCACAAGATGACGATTAATCAGCGTTTTCATGCGCTTCGCGAAACATTGAAGTTGGAGTCTATAGCTCGAATGGAATGTTTTGATATCTCCCATACGATGGGGGAAAGCACGATTGCGTCATGTGTGGTGTTCAACAACGAAGGCCCCGTAAAGCAAGAGTATCGTCGCTACAACATTACTGGGATTACCGGTGGTGATGATTACGCAGCAATGGGACAAGCGTTGGAGCGCCGTTATTCGAAGCAATTGGACGTAGAGAAAATTCCCGACATCATCTTTATCGATGGCGGTAAAGGTCAGTTAAATCGTGCGCATGACATCATTTCGCAATATTGGGGGGATTGGCCAAAGCGTCCCATCATGATTGGTATTGCAAAAGGCGTTACTCGCAAACCAGGTTTAGAAACGCTGATTACAGTCGATGGGGACGAGTTTCATTTACCAAGCGATGCTCCTGCGCTGCATCTTATTCAACATATTCGTGATGAAAGCCATAACCATGCTATAGCGGGGCACCGTGCTAAGCGAGGTAAAACCAGACGTACGAGTGCACTCGAAGGGATTGAGGGAATCGGCCCTAAACGACGTCAGGCGTTACTCAAGTACATGGGTGGGTTACAAGAACTTAAACGTGCAAGTGTCGAAGAAATCGCCAAAGTACCGGGAATAAGTCACTCTTTAGCAGAAATTATTTTCCAAGCATTGAAACAATAAGGAAAATCGCGCAACATTAAGCCGCAATGTGTAAGAGAATAATAAAATGCGTTTGAATATCCCGAACATTCTGTCTCTTCTTAGACTGTTCCTAATCCCTGTTTTTGTGGTTGTCTTTTATCTACCTTATTCATGGGCACCGTTTGCAGCAGCAATGGTGTTTTGGGTAGCGGGTTTTACTGACTGGCTTGACGGCATGTTGGCCCGTAAACTTGGCCAAACTTCTCGTTTTGGCGCGTTTATTGATCCTGTCGCTGATAAAGTGCTAGTGGCAACGGCATTGATTCTAATCACGGAA
Source organism: Vibrio sp. Vb1755 (assembly GCF_033338635.1). Lineage (NCBI taxonomy): Bacteria > Pseudomonadati > Pseudomonadota > Gammaproteobacteria > Vibrionales > Vibrionaceae > Vibrio > Vibrio sp. Vb1755. The sequence goes on from NZ_JAWOTA010000019.1 coordinate 10,533, forward strand.
CATTATCATTCAATTTGGGTGACCATTCCTGCGGTAACGATGATTGCGCGAGAAATCATTATCTCAGCATTGCGAGAATGGATGGCTGAAATCGGTAAGCGAGCGAGTGTTGCGGTATCTTGGGTTGGCAAAGTAAAAACTGTTTCGCAAATGTTCGCCTTATGGGTGTTGATATGGCGTTACGATGAATGGATGGTTTGGCTAGGCTTTGCGGCCTTGTATGTGGCAACTTTCTTGACATATTGGTCAATGATTCAATATTTGGCTGCTGCGAAAGACGATCTGTTGAATGAAGAGCACCATTAAATTCTGATGTTAGAAAGCAGGCTTAATAGCCTGCTTTTTTGTATCTAAGACAATCTACAGCATTTTTTGCTTCTCTCGCTTTTCAATGCTTGTTAACGGCCATGCTTGCAATTTGTATCTGGGGCTTTTGCTTCGATAGAGTTCCATTTGTGATCTAAGTCTTGTTTTTGTCCTTGGAGAGTCTTAGAGAGGCGAGTCTTCTGATTATTAATACTTCAATGCACGCAACGCACGGCCAGCAGTGTAAGGCGTAGCCAAAGTTTTATGATAAACAAGTGTATTTAAGCGATTTTTAGTATTAAAACTAAGCAATCCATCGTCTTTCGCACAAATTCTAGTCAAACGATTTAAAAAAATAAAAATAGTGTTGACTCGATCGCTCGAATCCGTAGAATGCATCCCGTACCCAAGAGAGCACGGCTCGAAAGGGTGGTGAAAAGCTTAGCTTTATTCACAAATTAGGCGCCTTGGCAGAGTGGCTATGCAGCGGATTGCAAATCCGTGGACCTCGGTTCGACTCCGGGAGGCGCCTCCATTATTCTTTTGAGAGCGAATGGCTTTCGAGAAAAAATGCGACACTAGCTCAGTTGGTAGAGCGCAACCTTGCCAAGGTTGAGGTCACGAGTTCGAACCTCGTGTGTCGCTCCAAATTTTATTGATATGGCATTTAGCGGTATCAGATGGTGTTTTACTTTTCTGTAAAGGCATCACAAAGAATATTTGTGTGCCCTGGTGGTGGAATTGGTAGACACAAGGGATTTAAAATCCCTCGACGTTCGCGTTGTGCCGGTTCAAGTCCGGCCCGGGGCACCATCTCATATTAAATGCGACACTAGCTCAGTTGGTAGAGCGCAACCTTGCCAAGGTTGAGGTCACGAGTTCGAACCTCGTGTGTCGCTCCAGATTTAAGGCCTAACATGAAAATGTTAGGCCTTTTTCGTATTTTTTGAAAATCTCAAACTTCTTTTCTGTCACAGACTTCGTTAAGTAACGAACCCTTTGTCTCATTGACTCAAGTGATTGTTCATTCTGCCACTGCAAAACATCTTAGCCATTCCTACTAGTCTATGTTTAAACCATCACTTGTGGAGAATAACCACTCTTGCTCCAGGCAAAGCTGTGACGAGAATGCTATCTTTTTAAATGTTTCGGATATAGAAAGGAATGTTTTACGATTAAGCAGCACAACCTTACATCATCTGTTTAGATGAGGTGATGATATCTCAAGAATATTTGTTTAAATAACAGGTGTTTGAGAGAAGCAGAAAAGCATAGATCATGAATATGAACATGCGAGTTGCGATGGGGTATGTTTTGTTGTGATTTACATCACTGTTACTAATATGAAAAATCGTTGCCAGAAGATTTTATTTTGTGATAAATTCGCGCGCAATCTCGGAGCGTAATTAACAACGTTTGATCTCTGGGGGATACGCGTAGTGACCATTCAAGCTGATTGTGACACTGCGTAGGGTAGGTATCGGCAAAGCCTTTTGTCGATAGACGGGATACTAATGCTGTAAACGCGGCATATTAATGGGAAACCCAACATTGAAACCTTTGAATAAACACACACTAATCAGCTTCATACTGCCGAAATGTCCTGTTTTACAAAACGGGTGCATTACAGAACCTTGATTAATCCCTTTTACATATAAAGTCGCGAGTATCGTGGCGGATGATCTGTATTTGTCATTTATGCACTGACAAATGCGGAGGGGTATTCACACCTCCTGTAATTTCATTCTAATGATTATTAATACAGGATACAGAATTATTATAATTCAAGGGATTATGTAGTATGAGCACTGCCTTTGAAGTCGATAGCAATATCGCAAACATTTTTTCGTCTCAGGTTCCTATCGTTGAGGGAACGTATGACTTAACGCCAGATCAAGTATTGATTGATCAGGCTGAGCATGAATCTGAAGTACGTTCTTATCCACGTCGTTTGCCGATCGCAATTAAACAAGCCTTTGGGTGCTTGGTTGAAGATACGCGTGGACAGATCTTTCTAGACTGCCTTGCGGGGGCAGGCACTCTAGCTTTGGGGTATAACCATCCTGAAATAAACCAAGCGCTGAAAGAGCAATTAGATTCAGGACTGCCATATCAGACGCTAGATATTGCAACATCAGCAAAAACGACGTTTATTCAATCCGTTAAATCTTTTCTTCCTCAAGAGTTAAGTGAGAACAGCGTTATCCAATTTTGTGGCCCGTCTGGAGCTGATGCGGTTGAAGCTGCTATCAAGCTCGCGAAACAGACTACTGGTCGCAACACTATGTTTGCCTTCCGTGGCGCATACCATGGTATGACTAATGGTACGATGGGGATGATGGGTAACTTAGGTACGAAAGCTCGTCGAACTGGTTTGATGTCGGATGTGCACTTTATGCCTTTCCCATACAACCTGCGTTGTCCTTTTGGGCTTGGCGGTGATGAAGGTGCGAAAGCAAGCATTCGCTATATCGATCGTCTTTTAAACGATGATGAGTCAGGCATTATGAAGCCTGCCGCGATTATCGTGGAGCCAGTGCAAGGTGAGGGTGGTGTTGTTCCTGCGCCAGCATTCTGGCTACGAGAGTTACGTCGTATTTGTGATGAACACGGTATCTTACTGATCTTCGATGAGATCCAGTGTGGTGTTGGTAAAACTGGCTACAATTTCGCGTTCGAAGAGTCGGGCATTGTTCCAGATATTCTGTGTTTATCAAAAGCAATTGGTGGTGGCTTACCAATGTCGCTATTGGTTATCAACAAGCAACATGATACATGGAAGCCGGGCGAGCACACAGGTACATTTCGTGGTAACCAGCTAGCTATGGTCTCTGGTGCGAAAGCATTAGAAATTATCCAGCGTGATAACCTTGTTGAGCATGCCAATATTGCGGGTCAGTACCTGCGCTACGGCCTTGAAAGTATTCAAAAGCGTGTGAACTGTATCGCAGAGGTTCGTGGCAAAGGTTTGATGCTAGGCGTGGAGATTAAAAATCCAAACGGTGAGCTCAATAAATTTGGTGAACCTCAAGCGGATAGTGAACTCACACTTTCTATTCAACGCGCAGCACTCGAGCGTGGCTTGATCGTTGAGAAAGGTGGACGCGAAGGCGCAGTAATTCGTTTCCTTCCTCCTCTTATCATCTCGTTTGAACAAATCGACTTTGCTTTACGTGTATTTGAAGACGCGATTTTAGCGGCTGGCGGTAGTCACATCGAAACTCAGCCACAAGATGAATGGAAGAAGCATTTCATCCACACTGGAGAGATGGGCAGCAATGAATTTGCTTCGGTGATGAATCACACTACTACGGCAATGAAGTCAGTGTTTGAACAAGTGACTGCACCGTATTCAGGTATGGATCCAAAAGCATTGGAAGCAGCGATTCACGACGTTGATCTTGATAATGGAAATGCGCCTCTTAAATCCGTTATCGACGATGCTGCTGAGCTGGTCGCGAAAAACGCAATTTTTACTCAACATCCAGATTGTATTGCTCACCTACATACTCCACCGTTGATGCCAGCGATTGCGGCAGAGGCAATGATTGCGGCTTTGAACCAGTCTATGGACTCATGGGATCAAGCTTCATCAGCGACTTATGTTGAACAGAAAGTTGTGAACTGGCTATGCGATAAATATGAGTTAGGTGAAAAAGCGGACGGTATCTTCACGAGCGGCGGCACGCAAAGTAATCAAATGGGTTTGATGCTTGCGCGAGATTGGATTGCTGACAAACTCAGTGCACACTCAATTCAAAAGCTTGGCCTTCCTGAATACGCAGACAAGCTACGTATTGTATGTTCGAAAAAATCCCACTTCACGGTTCAAAAATCAGCGTCTTGGATGGGATTGGGTGAAAAAGCGGTCATGACCGTCGATGCTAATGCCGATGGAACGATGGATGTCACTAAATTAGACGAAGTTCTCAATCAGGCCAAAGCAGAAGGTTTGATCCCATTTGCCATTGTTGGCACCGCGGGTACAACGGATCACGGTGCTATTGATGACTTAGACTTTATCGCCGATATCGCAGCGAAACATGACATGTGGATGCACGTCGACGGTGCATACGGTGGAGCTCTGATTCTAAGTAGCCAAAAAGCGCGTCTGAAAGGTTGTGAGCGTGCACATTCCATCAGCGTAGACTTCCATAAGCTGTTTTACCAAACCATCAGTTGTGGTGCGCTATTGGTAAATGACAAGTCTAACTTTAAATTCCTGCTTCACCATGCAGACTATTTGAACCGCGAACACGACGAACTACCGAACTTGGTGGATAAGTCTATTGCGACAACTAAGCGTTTTGATGCGCTCAAAGTGTTTATGACGATGCAAAGCGTAGGGCCAAAAGCCCTAGGCGATATGTATGATCATTTGCTTGAACAGACGCTTGAAGTGGCGGACATGATTCGAGATAACAAACACTTTGAGTTGTTGGCTGAACCATCACTATCTACGGTTCTGTTCCGAGCGACACATGAATCAGCGGATCTTGATGAACTGAACAAAACGTTGCGCTTAGAAGCGTTAACACGCGGTATCGCGGTATTGGGTGAAACCATTGTCGACGATAAAACTGCATTGAAATTTACGATTTTGAACCCGTGTCTGACGACAGCGGACTTTGAATCTTTGCTCTCGAAAATCAATACGCTAGCGGCAGAGCTAGTTTAACAAAGGTAACGGAAAACTATGGCAATTCTACAGATTGGTGCAGGCGGCGTTGGCTGGGTAGTTGCACATAAAGCAGCACAAAACAACGACGTTCTGGGTGATATCACAATCGCATCACGTACCGTAGGTAAGTGTGAGAAAATCATCGAATCGATTCAGAAGAAAAACAATCTGAAAGATTCAACTAAGAAATTAGAAGCGCGAGCGGTAAACGCGGACGACGTAGATTCTTTAGTTGCTTTAATTAAAGAAGTACAACCTGACTTAGTGATCAACGCAGGTCCTCCTTGGGTGAACATGTCTATTATGGAAGCATGTTACCAAGCTAAAGTGTCATACCTTGATACATCTGTTGCGGTTGACTTGTGCTCTGAAGGCCAACAAGTACCTCAAGCTTACGATTGGCAGTGGGGTTACCGTGAGAAGTTTGAAGAAGCGGGCATTACAGGTATTCTTGGTGCTGGTTTCGATCCGGGCGTAGTATCGGTGTTTGCCGCATACGCAGTGAAACATCTGTTCGATGAAATCGATACTATCGACGTAATGGATGTAAACGCAGGCGACCACGGCAAGAAGTTCGCAACTAACTTTGATCCAGAAACGAACATGCTTGAGATTCAAGGCGATTCGTTCTACTGGGAAAACGGCGAGTGGAAACAAGTACCTTGTCACTCACGTATGCTTGAGTTTGAATTCCCGAATTGTGGTTCACACAAAGTGTACTCAATGGCGCACGACGAAGTTCGATCTATGCAAGAGTTCATCCCTGCGAAACGCATCGAATTCTGGATGGGCTTTGGTGACCGTTACCTAAACTACTTCAATGTGATGCGCGACATCGGTCTACTCAGCCCAGATCCACTAACGCTTCATGACGGTACGGTTGTTCAACCTTTGCACGTGCTAAAAGCACTACTACCAGATCCAACATCACTCGCGCCAGGCTACACTGGCCTAACGTGTATCGGTACTTGGGTTCAAGGTAAGAAAGATGGTAAAGAGCGCAGTGTATTTATTTACAACAACGCTGATCACGAAGTCGCATACGAAGATGTTGAACACCAAGCTATCTCATACACCACTGGCGTACCAGCGATCACTGCGGCTTTGCAGTTCTTCCGTGGCAAATGGGCAGACAAAGGCGTGTTCAACATGGAGCAGCTAGATCCAGACCCATTCCTAGAAACCATGCCATCTATTGGTCTAGATTGGCATGTTCAAGAACTGGAGCCAGGACAACCTGTTATCCATAAATTGAAGTAAGAATTTAGCGACTCTTATTTGTACGTTTAAGCCGATGCACTTGCGTCGGCTTTGTTCGATTTTATAGTGTCTTTGCTAAGGCGAAGGGACGTAAGGTATCAAAATGCAACAAAACGAACTAAAAACGCCATACTTCATGATCAATGAAGACAAGCTGATTGAGAACCTAGAGAAAGCAAAACAGCTAAAAGACATCTCTGGTGTGAAGCTTGTATTAGCACTGAAGTGCTTCTCAACATGGGGTGTATTCGACATCATCAAGCCTTACCTAGACGGAACAACAAGTTCTGGCCCGTTTGAAGTGAAGCTTGGCTACGAAACGTTCGGTGGTGAGACACACGCATACAGTGTGGGTTACAGCGAAGATGACGTTCGCGATGTGGCGGACATCTGTGACAAGATGATCTTTAACTCTCAGTCACAGCTAGCGGCTTATCGTCATATTGTCGAAGGCAAAGCATCGATTGGCTTGCGCCTAAACCCAGGTGTGAGCTATGCAGGGCAAGACTTAGCAAACCCAGCGCGTCAATTCTCTCGTCTTGGTGTTCAGGCTGATCACATCAAACCGGAAATTTTTGATGGTATTGATGGCGTAATGTTCCACATGAACTGTGAGAACAAAGACGTGGATGCGTTTATCGGCTTACTCGATGCTATTTCAGATCAGTTTGGCGAGTACCTAGATAAGCTGGACTGGGTAAGCATGGGCGGCGGCGTGTTCTTCACATGGCCGGGGTACGATATCGAGAAGTTGGGGTTAGCACTTAAAGCGTTCTCAGAGAAACACGGCGTACAAATGTATTTAGAGCCGGGTGAAGCGATAATTACTAAGACAACTGATCTCGTTGTAACAGTGGTTGATATTGTAGAGAACGTAAAGAAGACGGCGATTGTCGATTCAGCCACAGAAGCTCACCGCTTAGATACGTTGATCTACAATGAGCCAGCGTCAATTCTTGAAGCATCTGAAAATGGTGAACATGAGTATGTGATCGGCTCGTGCTCTTGTTTGGCTGGTGACCAGTTCTGCGTGGCGAACTTCGAACAGCCTCTAGAGATAGGACAGCGTCTGCATATTCTAGATAGTGCCGGTTACACCATGGTGAAACTGAACTGGTTTAACGGTCTACGTATGCCGTCGGTCTACTGTGAACGCTCGAATGGTGACATTCAAAAACTGAATGAATTTGACTACTCTGATTTCAAACGTTCACTGTCTCAGTGGTCAGTGAAATAAAACGTATTGAGTATTAGAACGACAAAGAGCAGCTGAATTGCTGCTCTTTTTATTGGGGAAGCGTTAAAGGTATGCAGTTAGCTTTCTACAATTACACGAGTGTCTTCACTCAGAGATTCTAACTCATTGGCTATGTCTTCAATTTCTAGCTCGCTAGGTAGTTTTATCGCCATTTTAGCGCTGAATAAGCTAGAGCTTACCCCTCCGCCTCCAGCAATGAATACACGCTGACAATCCATATCTAAAATTGAGATACCTTGATTATCGAGAACGTGAGTAATTTCATTCACAATACCCGCTCTATCGTTGGCATCTAAACGAAGTTGGAAGATAGTGTCTTCACGATATGAATGAGGTTCAGAGTCGACGAACCTAACAACAAGAGTCTGACAAGAAGAGAACGCCTGTTTAACGATGTCGGCATTTTCTCTTGGAAGCTCTACTTTGATGACACCTGCAACTTGGTCTTCGATAAAGTTTACTTTGCTGATCAGCCATTTCCCGCCGTTTTCGTGTGTGATTGCAGCGAGCTCTTTAATCGTGGCGGGTGACGCTTGTCCGACAAAATTAACAATAAATACGGTGTTCATAATGTCCCCTCCTGGAATCAAGGTTTGGACGCAGTACGAATAAACGTGCTACTTAAGTTATTGGAATAAATCCTTTTATTTAGTGTAGGTGCTAAGGGCGGGTAATGTTTGATGAAAGTCAATTTTTAACACTAATTCGTGATGCAAATAATTAAAACAATGTTCAGAGCACAAAAAAACAGCCATCGTAAGGCTGCTTTTTACCGAGTATCAACTTAGGATTAGAAGGTTACTTTTAACTCGACACCATAAAATTGACTGTCATAGTTTGCGCCTGCGTCCATGGCGAATTTTGCAACATCTTGGTTTCCAAACCAAGGTGATGAATTGAATTGTAGTTCTGCACTACCGCCCCATGCATCAGTTACCCAATAATGAATATGTCCAACAGGGTTTAAGAAGAAGAGCGAAACATCACCTGCGGTTTCAGAGCCCATAACTTCGCCGCCGTTTGCAATAATGTCTTGCTCAGCCGTTAACATCATTTCACCAACAACAGCACCAAAGAATGGTGTGATAAAAATATCCTGCCAAGATGGTACTTCTGCGAACGCCTCCACGCCATACTCCCAAAAGAACGTCGACATAGTTGCGGAGTACAAAAACGACTGAAATTCATTATAGCCAGCGTGACGTGCTGCCGTGTAGTAAACGCCGCCAAAATATGGGTGCATGATGTAGTTGAGGACATGTTCATCGCGATCCCAAACGGGGCCGTCAGAGACATTATCTTTCCACTTTTGCCCCAACTTACTCATGTCTCGGTCTTCTTCGTCCCATTTGGTGATACTTTCTGGAAGAAAAGTCATCATGCCTACGGTCGCGATACTGAGACCTAGAATGGTGTAGGTTTGACCCATCAGGTAATCCCAGTCTTTATCTTGAGGGATGATGAGATGTTTAGGCTGAAGCCCTGCGTCAAGGTTTAGCGAATCATCATTATTCTGTTCATACATAACACCGCGATTTTGAGCCTCGAAGGTGTACAGAGTCGTCGTTTCGCAGTAACCTGACAAGCAATCAGGTGTGTAAGAAAACTCTGTATGACGGCTTAGGTCATAGTGACTTGCGTGCGCAAGCGCTGACGAAGCCAAGCAAAGGCCTGTTAGAGTCGTCTTGAACATGGATGATTTTGACACAAAGGTCTCCGAGTTAATGGTGTATGTTCGGGCTCGTAATTATCCCTCAAAACATCAATCATTTAAACACTTGACCCTTATTTAGTCCCAACAAACCTCGGCGAGATTTGTCCAAATAAAAAGAAAAATAAGCGCTATAACGAAAATAGGATTGTGCTTACGTTCAGGAGTCAGTTGTGAAAATAGCAATGCTTAGTACTGGTGAGGAAGTCCTCCACGGTGATATTGTTGATACTAATGCGGCATGGTTGTCTAGCCTGTTTTATCAACATGGATTTGGCTTAACAAAGCGCTCAACGGTTGGTGATAGCCTATCGAGTTTGGTTGAAGAGTTTTTAATGCTCAGCTTTAACAACGATGTGGTTATTGTTAATGGTGGTTTAGGCCCTACAACGGATGACATGAGTGCTGCCGCCGCCGCGAGAGCCGCCGATTGTAAACTGGTGCTATTCCAAGAGTGGTTGCAGCATCTAGAAAGTTTGTATGCTCGACGTGGCATCCCTATGCCGGACAGTAATTTAAAGCAAGCAATGCTGCCAGAAACGGCAGAGATATTGGACAACCCGATAGGCACTGCTTGCGGTTTCAAAATGCTGATTAATGATGCCATTTTTTATTTCACACCGGGTGTACCAAGTGAATTTAAGCTCATGGCAGAGACGCAAATTCTTCCCGATCTGAGAAGAGTGTTTCCCGATGTTCAAGGTTCATGTTGTAGTCGAATCTACACGTTTGGTCTATCTGAATCCGGTATTTCAGATAAGCTAGATCAGCTAAAACTTCCTCAAGGCTATGAGCTAGGGTATCGCTCTTACTTGCCTTTTATTGAAGTGAAACTTTTTGGTCCTTCAGATCAGCTTGAACAGCGTTTGAAACTCGTACAGATAATTAATAAACACCTTGAGAGTAATACCGTTAGTATTGATTTACCTATGGTTGAAAATGTCGGCCAGTTGTTGGTCGATAAAGGACTAACAGTGTCGACCTCCGAAAAAAGTAGCGGAGGATACTTAACGTACTGGCTAAACGGTGATGAAAACGCTGAAAAGCAACTAGGGCATGGTTGGATACTACCGAGCCTGACTCAAGCGATGGCCAACAGCGGAGATCCATTAGCAGAAACGTTTGCTCTGGCTGGTGCTACGCGAGAGAAGTGTGGGACGGATTTATCACTCGTTACTGGCCATATTGAAGAGGGGTTTTTTTCCGTCGCTTTATCGACACCGTCAGGCGAGTGGGGAGCGTTATATAAACTCTCGAAAAAGTATCAGCGCAGTGATCAAGTTAAAGTGATCAGCACGGCAGCTCTAGACTTGTTGCGTCGCTACCTAGAACGTAAACCGATGTTTGCGCATTATGCATTTTTAGAGAAAGTTAAAGAGATGCACCTCCCGAGCAGTGCTTTATAACCAAAGCTCTATACAGTAGTCTGAGAGACAAAACACAGAGACAAAAAAGCCAAGGTGATTGCCTTGGCTTTTGCATTTTATACCGTCGAGTCAACGTTATGCGCGCTGCTTTTCTTTCATCGCGTAGTTAACGCCGCTAAGTGACAAATCTGATTTTGCTTTACAGATACAAGGTAATATTTCATCACTTTGTGTGTAAGCCATGGCAAAACCAACATACTCCACTTCACCAGACTCCAATTTGCAGCGACAGGCGCCGCAGTGCCCATCACGGCAGTTGTATTCTGGTAATAGGCCAGCTTGCTCCATTGTTTCCAAAATCGTATTGGAAGGGTTGGATTCAATGCTGATCAGTTTGTTGATTTTGAGTGTTGCCATTACAGCTCGAATCCTTCGAAGTCATCTGCGCGAACTTCATTGTCAATTTGACCCACAAGGTAAGAAGAGATTTCTGCTTCTTGAGGCGCAACTTGAACGTTATCTGAAGACAACCAAGCGTTAATCCATGGAATTGGGTTGGTTGTTGCTTCTGGATACGCTGCTGGTAGACCTACCGCTTGCATACGAATATTTGTGATGTATTCAACGTATTGGCTTAGGATGTCTTTGTTTAGACCGATCATAGAGCCATCTTTGAATAGATACTCTGCCCACTCTTTTTCTTGCTCAGCCGCTTCTTTGAATAGGTCAAAACAGTCCTGTTTTGCCTCTTCTGCGATTTGCATGAAAGTGAAGTCATCTTGACCGTTACGTAGCAGGTTGATCATGTGCTGCGTGCCGTTTAAGTGAAGTGCTTCGTCACGAGCGATCAGCTTGATGATTTTCGCGTTACCTTCCATTAGTTCGCGTTCTGCGAAAGCGAAAGAACATGCGAAACTGACGTAAAAACGAATAGCTTCTAATGCGTTAACAGACATCAAACAGATGTACAGCTTCTTCTTAAGATCGTACAGACTAACCTTAACCGTTTCACCGTTAAGGACATGCTCACCTTCACCGTAGCGATGGTAATCATTCGTCGCTTGAATCAAATCGTCGTAGTAGTGCGCGATGTCTTTTGCACGCTTCAGAATGTGCTCGTTCTCAACGATATCATCAAACACTACAGCAGGATCGTTCACGATGTTACGAATAATGTGTGTGTAAGAACGAGAGTGAATCGTTTCAGAGAAAGACCAAGTCTCAATCCAAGTCTCTAGTTCTGGTAGAGACACAAGCGGCAGCAGTGCCACGTTAGGGCTGCGGCCTTGGATAGAGTCAAGAAGCGTTTGGTACTTCAAGTTAGAGATGAAGATGTGCTTCTCGTGATCTGGCAGTTTGTTGTAATCGATACGGTCGCTAGATACGTCTACTTCTTCTGGACGCCAGAAGAAAGAAAGTTGTTTCTCGATAAGTTTTTCGAAAATCTCAAACTTTTGTTGGTCGTAACGTGCAACGTTTACTGATTGACCTAGGAACATAGGTTCCTTCAATTGGTCATTCTTTTTTTGGTTAAAAGTACTGTAAGCCATAATGCCTCAATTCCTTTTAAACCTCCCCGTAAGGGGGAGGTTATCGATAGTCTGTCTTTACGGGTTCGCTAGGTACGGGAAGATTAAATCTTACAACCGCCGCCAGCACAATCGTCATCTTGTGGTTGAACAGCGTCTTTCTGTTCATCTTTCGCGCCATCACGAGTGTTGTGGTAGTAAAGCGTTTTCACACCAAACTTATACGCTGTTAGCAGGTCTTGAAGTAGTTTCTTCATTGGAACCTTGCCAGTCTCGTAACGTGACGGGTCGTAGTTAGTATTAGCAGAGATAGCTTGGTCAACAAACTTCTGCATAATACCCACAAGGTGTAGATAACCGTCGTTCGAACCGATATTCCAAAGCAGTTCATAGCTGTCTTTAAGTTCTGTGAACTCTGGTACAACTTGCTTCAGGATACCGTCTTTCGAAGCTTTTACTGAAACGTAACCACGTGGTGGCTCAATACCGTTAGTTGCGTTTGAAATCTGAGAAGAAGTCTCAGAAGGCATTAGTGCAGTCAGTGTTGAGTTACGTAGGCCGTGCTCCATAATTTCTTTACGTAGGCTGTCCCAGTCGTAGTGCAGCGCTTCGTCACAAATTAGATCGATATCTTTCTTATACGTATCAATCGGCAGTAAGCCTTTCGCGTAGTTCGTCTCGTCGAATGAAGGACACTTACCTTGCTCTTTCGCCAGTGCTACAGATGCTTTCAATAGGTAGTACTGCATTGCTTCGAACGTACGGTGAGTTAGGCCGTTCGCGCTACCGTCAGAGTATTTCACGCCATTCTTCGCTAAGTAGTAAGCAAAGTTAATCACACCAACACCTAGCGTACGACGGTTCATAGTCGATTTGTATGCCGCTGGTAGAGGGTAATCTTGGTAATCAAGCAGTGCATCTAACGCACGAACAACAAGATCGGATAGCTCTTCGAAATCATCTAGAGACTTGATAGCACCTAAGTTGAATGCAGAAAGCGTACACAGTGCGATCTCGCCTGAGTCATCTTCAACGTTAGTTAATGGTTTCGTTGGCAGTGCGATTTCTAAACATAGGTTCGACTGACGAACTGGAGCGACTTCAGAATCAAATGGGCTGTGAGTATTACAGTGGTCCACGTTCTGGATGTAGATACGACCCGTTGATGCACGCTCTTGCATTAGCAGAGTGAACATTTCAATCGCTTTAACCGTTTCTTTCTTGATTGAAGGATCGTTCTCGTACTTCACGTATAGACGCTCAAACTCTTCTTGGTTTTCGAAGAATGCGTCGTACAGACCAGGTACATCAGATGGTGAGAATAGCGTAATATTGCCGCCTTCAACTAAACGTTGGTACATCAGTTTGTTTAACTGAACACCGTAGTCCATGTGACGAACACGGTTTTCTTCAACACCACGGTTGTTCTTAAGTACCATTAGTGAGCGTGCTTCACCGTGCCACATTGGGTAGAACACAGTAGCTGCGCCACCACGTACACCACCTTGTGAACAACATTTTACTGCTGTTTGGAAGTACTTGTAGAACGGAATACAACCAGTGTGGAATGCTTCACCACCGCGAATCTCTGAGCCTAATGCACGGATACGACCTGCGTTGATACCAATACCAGCGCGCTGAGATACGTAACGAACAATTGAGCTTGCTGTTGCGTTAATAGAATCAAGACTGTCGCCACACTCGATCAGAACACATGAGCTGAACTGGCGAGTAGGGGTACGCACGCCAGACATAATTGGCGTAGGTAGAGAAATCTTAAATGTCGATGTCGCATCGTAGAAACGTTTGATGTAATCAAGACGTGTCGCTTTTGGATATTTCGCAAATAAGCACGCTGCTACAAGGATGTATAAGAACTGAGCACTTTCGTAAATTTGGCCCGTAACACGGTTCTGTACGAAGTACTTACCCTCTAGCTGCTTAACTGCCGCGTATGAGAAATTTAGGTCGCGTTTATGGTCGAGGTACGCATCAAGTTCGTCGAGTTCTGCTTTTGTGTAGTCTTCTAGAATATGTTGATCGTACTTACCCATATCGACGAGGCGAGACACGTGATCATAAAGCGTTGGTGGCTCGTATTGGCCATACGCTTTTTTACGCAGATGGAATACCGCTAGGCGAGCAGCTAGGTATTGGTAATCCGGAGTCTCTTCAGAGATCAGGTCTGCCGCAGACTTGATGATTGTCTCGTGAATATCTGTCGTTGTGATGCCGTCGTAAAACTGGATGTGAGCGCGAAGTTCTACTTGAGAAACCGAAACATTATCTAGACCTTCTGCAGCCCAAGTGATAACGCGGTGGATTTTATCCAGATCGATACTTTCTTTACGGCCATCACGCTTGGTGACGGTAAGTTGTTGGTTCATTCTGCTTTATTTCCCTAAGAAAACTGATAAAAGCCGTATTTTTGTTTGTTTATGTGCAATATGAGTAAAGCTTGCGGCGGCTTTGTGATCAAAGTCTATCTATATATTGTCGCTTAAACACAACATATAGGGGTTCATTTGTTTGCGGGTTACAAGATAGTGCTATTACACTGATTTATCAAGGTACAGATCGGGGATGACTTGTGGATAACTGACAAAATGAAAAAAATCAGTAAGTGAACACTAACCGATGAGAAAAGGGCAGACTTGAATGGTTAAAAGTACGGTTTCGAGATCGGTTTAGAAATAACCGCATGCAAAAATATTTTCCTTGATCTTTGGCCGTTTTTATCTACGAAAAATGGCTTGGTCAAAATGGAATCTAGAGCACGAATTTTAGCCATAAAAAGACAAAAAAAGCGGCAACTTTGTGCTACCGCTTCCGATTCATTTTCTTTAAAAAATGTCAATCACAAAACTCATTTTTTAACTTAATAGCGTTCAGTATTTTTTAGTATGAACGATGTAGTTTACATCTACATTACGACCGAGTTTGTAGCTATCATTTAGAGGGTTGTAATGAAGCCCAGTAATGCCCATTTCCGTCAGGTCAGTTTGGTCTATCATCTTCATCATTTCGGCTGGCTTGATAAACTTATCGTGCTCATGAGTGCCTTCAGGAACAATCTTAAGAAGCTTCTCAGCACCGACAATAGCAAATAAGTACGACTTAATGTTTCGGTTCAAAGTTGAGAAAAACACGTGACCACCGGGTTTGACTAGCGCAGCACAAGAGCGGATAACGGAGAGAGGATCTGGAACGTGTTCAAGCATCTCCATACAAGTCACGACATCGTAAGTTCCTGCGTTTTCTATAGCGTGGTCTTCTATTGTGCTCTGAATGTAGGTCAGTTGAGTGCCTGTTTCTAATGCATGTAGTCGCGCGACTTCTAATGGTTCTTTACCCATATCAAGCCCCGTCACAATAGCGCCTTCTTTTGCCATGCTTTCAGCAAGAATGCCACCACCACAGCCGACATCAAGTGTTCGCTTGCCAAACAAGCCATTTGCTTTTTCAAGTACATAGTTCAAACGAAGTGGGTTAATTTGATGAAGCGGCTTAAACTCGCCTTCTAAATCCCACCATCGAGAAGCCATGTCCTCGAATTTCTTAATTTCACTTGGGTCGACGTTTTGTGCTTTAGTCATAATTGGTTTTATTGCATTCAATCTGAGTCCTTTAGAGGGCGCCAGTATACTCCAACGTTTTACACCCAAACAACCTCGATGTGCTTAGTTAAGGGACAATGACAGAGTTCACTGGCGCGGCAATCGAGACAGGTGCCTGTAATTTGTAAAGCGCTAACTATTGTTTTTGGTTCATCCTTGAACTGGTGCCAGTGATAATAACTCTAAAACCTGCATTTTCGCGTTGTGTAGTTAAAGGAATTTACCTCGCTTTTCCGCGTAAAGGGTCCGATTTTGCTCAATATTGACCAAAATATAACCACTAATCAGAAAGATATGGGATGAGTGTGCAAATTCTCGACATTTGATTCATAACCAAGCTCACAACCTGATAAAAGGAGAGGGAAAGTGATGCCGAAGTGATGAATTGTGTGTTATATTTTTGCACCTTACACGTATCGTAATTACGATCAGATAATAGAGGGATAATGGCTCTATGAGCGATTTAGCTAAAGAGATCACGCCCGTAAACATTGAAGATGAGCTTAGAGGTTCATACCTAGACTATGCGATGTCAGTCATCGTGGGTCGTGCTCTTCCAGATGTGCGTGATGGCCTAAAACCAGTACACCGCCGCGTTTTATTCGCGATGAACGTACTAGGCAACGATTGGAACAAACCATATAAAAAATCAGCCCGTGTTGTCGGCGACGTAATCGGTAAATATCACCCACATGGTGATAGTGCTGTGTACGACACAATCGTACGTATGGCTCAGCCGTTCTCGCTTCGTTACATGCTGGTCGATGGTCAAGGTAACTTTGGCTCGATCGATGGCGACTCTGCTGCGGCAATGCGTTACACCGAAGTTCGAATGGCAAAAATTGCCCATGAACTATTGGCTGACCTAGACAAAGAAACCGTAGACTACGTACCAAACTACGACGGTACTGAGCAGATCCCAGCGGTTCTTCCAACTAAAATTCCAAACCTATTGGTTAACGGTGCTTCTGGTATCGCAGTAGGTATGGCAACCAACATCCCGCCTCATAACCTTGGCGAAGTGATTGATGGCTGTCTTGCATACATCAATAATGAAGAAATCACTATTGATGAACTAATGGATTACATTCCTGGTCCTGATTTCCCAACGGCGGCGCTTATCAGCGGTCGTAAAGGCATTGTAGACGCGTACAAAACAGGTCGTGGCAAAATCTACATGCGTTCGAAAGCGGACATCGAAGTGGAGAAGAATGGTAAAGAGACCATTATCGTCACTGAAATTCCTTACCAGGTAAACAAAGCTCGCTTGATCGAAAAGATCGCTGAGCTAGTTAAAGATAAGAAAGTAGAAGGCATCAGTGCACTGCGCGACGAGTCAGATAAAGACGGTATGCGCATTGTTATTGAGTGTAAGCGCGATGCTGTGGGCGAAGTAGTTCTAAACAACCTTTACGCTCAGACTCAGCTGCAAACCACTTTCGGTATCAACATGGTGGCCCTAAACAATGGCCAGCCACAGCTATTCAACCTAAAAGATATGTTGAAGTGCTTCGTTGATCACCGTCGTGAAGTTGTGACACGTCGTACTATCTTCGAACTGCGTAAAGCGCGTGAACGTGCTCATATCCTTGAAGGTTTAGCTCTAGCGCTTGCTAACATTGATGAAATCATTGAGCTTATCCGTAAGGCACCTACACCGGCTGAAGCAAAAGCGGGTCTTATCGCTCGTGGTTGGGATTTAGGCAACGTTTCAGCAATGCTAGAGCGTGCTGGTACAGATGCTGCGCGCCCTGAATGGCTAGAGCCTGAATATGGTATTCGTGATGGTCAGTACTTCCTGACTGAGCAACAAGCACAAGCTATCCTAGATCTACGTTTACATAAACTAACAGGTCTAGAACACGAGAAGATTCTAGGCGAATACAAAACACTTCTAGAAGAAATCGCTGAACTCATGCATATCCTTGCGAGCACTGAGCGTTTGATGGAAGTTATCCGTGAAGAACTTGAAGCGGTTCGTGACGGCTTTGGTGACGCTCGTCGTACAGAAATCACAGCTGCGAGCCATGATATTGACATGGAAGAGCTGATCGCACGTGAAGACGTTGTAGTTACTCTATCTCACGGTGGTTACGTTAAGTACCAAGTACTGAGCGACTACGAGTCACAGCGCCGTGGTGGTAAAGGTAAGAGTGCGACTAAGATGAAAGATGAAGACCATATCGAGCGTCTTCTAGTGGCGAATACCCACGATAACATCTTGTGTTTCTCTACTCGTGGTAAGACATACCGCCTGAAAGTTTACCAATTGCCTCTAGCGAGCCGTACTGCGCGTGGTAAGCCAATTGTGAACATCCTTCCACTCGAAGAAGGTGAGCGCATTACCGCGATTCTGCGTGTTGATGAATTCTCTGAAGACAAATTCATCTTCATGGCAACAGGTGACGGTACGGTTAAGAAAACGCCGTTGAACCAGTTTGCAAACGTACGTTCAAACGGCCTAATCGCTGTGAACCTACGTGAAGACGATTCGTTAATCGGTGTGGATATCACTAACGGCGAAAACGAAATCATGCTGTTCTCTAAAGCGGGTAAAGTGGTTCGCTTTAAAGAAGCAGAAGAGATTCCAGTACTTGATGAAAATGGTAAACCAGTTCTTGATGAGAATGGTCAGCCAGAGATCAAGTTTAAAGGTGTTCGTCCTATGGGTCGTACCGCCTCTGGTGTTCGTGGTATGAAACTGGCTGAAAATGACCAAGTTGTATCACTTATTGTTCCTTCGCACGAAGGCGATATCCTAACGGTTACAGAAAACGGTTATGGTAAACGTACAGCACTTAGCGAGTACCCGACAAAAGGTCGTGGCACTCAAGGTGTAGTTTCTATCAAAGTTTCTGAGCGAAATGGCCCGGTAGTTGGTGCTATCCAGGTTGTTGAAGGTGATGAAATGATGATGATCACCGACGCTGGCACGTTAGTACGTACTCGTGTGGGTGAAGTTAGCCAGGTTGGTCGTAACACACAAGGTGTAACGCTTATCCGTACTGCGGAAGATGAATCAGTTGTTGGTTTGCAACGTATTGAAGAAGTTGATGATGAAGAGCTGCCTACTGATGAAGATGCAGAAGCGTTAGAGTCAACAGGCGAAAATACGCAGCAAGACGCTTCAGAAGCTCCAGCTGCTGATGATGCAGAGGAAGGTAACGAAGAGTAATCTTACATCGTTATCCTGATATGAAAAGCCGAGCCTTAGTTGCTCGGCTTTTTTGTATCTGTATCAACGCATTTAAAGTAAGAAATGCGTACACTGACGTTATCTTTGTTTATGGGACGTGTTATGTCTGTTTGGTTTTTCGCTGCCATCACTCTGATGGGATTGTTTATCGTACTCTTATCACTGAGTGCATCAAAAGTTAAACCTGCTCAATGGTTTGGCTTTTGCCTGTTAGTACTTGTCGTGACGAGTGCCAGTTTCTTATTGCTGCATCAAACTCCGCCTAAACCAATACAAGCGGAAATGTCACGAATGATGACTGCTCGTGACATCATGAAAGAGATTCAAGACCAGTTGCGTGAAGATCCGAACAACGCTGAATTGTGGTTCCAACTCGGGCAGGGCTACCTGCTAGAGGGGGAATTTGATGGCGCGCTGATTTGTTTTGATTACGCGATCCAGCTGACTGAGCCAGTCAGTGCCACGCAACTTGCCGCAAAAGCGACGACCTTGTACTACATTCACCAGCAATCAATGACGCAAGAAGTTAGCTTGCTTTTGGAGCAAGCTTTGCAGATAGAACCGCACAATGAAGCCGCTTTGTCTTTGATCGCAAATGATCATTTTCTGTCATTCCGATTTCAGGAAGCGATTGATGCCTGGGTACTATTATTAGATTCTAATGATCCAAATTTAGATAGGGTGAAAATCATTAACTCTATTAACAAAGCAAAAGAGCTGTTGTAAGCGTACAATTTAACAAGCAATAGAGGGAAAGGTGGGCAACGAATGAAAAATAAAGCACTAAGCATATTGGTTTTGCTGTGCGGCTCTGTGCTGGCGGGTTGTAGCTCTTCCGATCATTCTGGCTCTTCCTCTACGGTTTATTATTCATCGGGTTACTACGACCCGTGGTGGTACGATCATGACGACTACTGGATTTATTACTATCCGGGCTGTTGCGATAACGACGATGAATACAAAGAGAAACTGGAAGAGTGGTGGAATGGTTTAGATGAAGACCAACAGCAATCCATCAAAGACAAAGTCGAAGATTGGAAAGACGACGATATGTCCGCCAATATCGATAACATGAAACGCCAGCTTGATGATCATTGGCAATCATTGCCTGACGAGCAAAAGCAAGAGATTCGAACCCAATGGGAGAATCGTCCGGAGCATATTGAACCAGCGACTTTACAAGGCAAGGCGGTGAAAGAAAAGGTTCAACAAAGAAAAGCATTACCGGAAACGAAGATCCAGCGTCCAGTTGCTCGTCCAAATGTGCAGATACCTAAAGCACGTCCAAATATTCAACCTAGACCTAGGCTTCCTCGTCGCTAGTACATTCGATTTTTGTCTCTCGATAGAATCAGGATGAAGAGATAAAGATAATAAAGAAAGAAAAGGGGCGTTCAGTACGCCCCTTGTTGTATCTATAAGTTAACCGTTGCCAGTTAGACTAATACGTGGCTTCGCGTTCAGCTGCTGCTTTATCCCACTCTGGCGCTACTGTTTCTAGGAAGTGTTTCTTGTCTGCGTTCATCTTATCCATATCCATGCCTAGTGCTTGTTGCGCTTTCGCTTTGGTCGAGATATCTGGAATTTGAACAGGGTCAGTAATGCCTTTGGTTGCCAGTAAACGAACCAATTTGGTACGGGCGTCAGCAGCGCGGTCAACTGCAGTACCTAGTACTTCAAGTGCTACCTCAGGAGCATGCATGTGAACACCGTGAGAAGCAATCGCGTAGTCCCAACGCCATTGTGCATGGCGAATATCTTGTAGGATAGGTTCCATCTCTGCTTCTGTTGCACCTGCTTTCCACGCTGCGCCTGCTTCAAAGTGTGCCGCTACGATTTGCTTCTCGGCGGTTAGCTTCATGTTCAGTACTTGCGCTTTGCGAGTCGAGACGATGCCTTGTAGCTGCTCTTTAGTTTGGGTATGGCATTGCGCACAGGTGTCTTCAAAACGATCAAATGGGTTACCCACTTTGTGGTCTGTGTAGACTGTACCGTCTTCTTTGGTCACTTTGGGCATGTGGCAGTCCACACACACCACTTTGTTTTTACCATGAATACCCGCTCTCCAAGTTTCGAAACCTGGATGTTGCGCTTTTAGCATCGGCGCTTTAGATACGGCATGCGTCCAATCTTTGAAATTCAACGCGTCGTAGTATTTCTCCATGTCATTAACGGTGGTGCCCATATCCCATGGGAATTTAACCGCTTTAGTTGGGCCGGTGAAGTAGTATTCAACGTGACATTGAGCGCAGACCGATGCTTGCTTATCTAGGCGAGACTGTTCATCAAAGTTTTTACCAATAGTATCAAAAGCACGCTCGACGTATGGGCGAGTCAGTGCTAGCGCAGGTTCGCCTTTCTTGAAGGCTTCAGAGCCTGTGTTGTGGCAATCGGAACAACCGATAGGGTTGACGATTTCTGAGCCTAAGCGTGCCCATTTACCTTCGAAATAACCGTCTTCACCACGTTCATCAATCACGCGAGCAACGTCTGGGCTTTTACAGCTCCAGCACGCCATCGGCATAGGGCCGGATTTTTCATCAGTCGGTGCACCGGTACGTAAGGTTTGGCGAACATCATCAAGTGCGTAAAAGTGACCGCGCGCTTTGTTGTAGTCTTTTGCGAAGCCGTAGCCAGCCCATAAGATCACCATGTTTGGGTCTTCACTTAGGGCATCTTCAATGTGTTCGCTTTCGGATGTTGCTTTCCAAGAATGGTATTGATCAGGGTGGTTCTGTTCAAAGACATCGTTACGAGGATCGATAAAATCCTTCTCTTCTGCCGCTAACGGAGCGTCAACCAAAAATAATTGGCTGGCGAATAAGGTCGCAACCGCAATAGGTGCGCTCATCCAGTGTTTTATGCTCACAGTGTTATCTCCATATTCGTTTTTATTAGCAGCGTTGTGAGGAGCTATTCCAAATAAGAACTGGAGATCTACGATTAATAATATTGCTTAATTGGATAGATGAAATAGTGAGTGAATCTTGTCTTGTTTTAGATCAATTTACACCAGTGATCTCAGTCATGTTTGAATTTATATACCCCTAAAGTGGTAGTTGTTAAGTCATTGTTCTGCAATGCTTTGGGTTTTTAACCTTTTTAAAAATAGGGTGATTTAGTTCGCTTTTTGAGCAGGCGTTTCTACCCCTTATGAATAATAGAGGTATTATAAATATAGGTTTAGCGTTGTGGCTTTCCGAAATAAGAATTGATGTCATTTGAAGATCTAAAAAATATCTTCAGAGGAAATTAATTGTCGCTCAAATAAATAATTGAGAATAGTTATCAATTATTATCGAGCTAAGGAAAGAACAATATGGGCAATATAAAATTGACCATAGAGACAATGCTGAAACTTCTCTTCGTCTTTGCCATCTATGGTTTCTCCATCGCCGCCCATGCGACTTCTTCAGAGCCGATTGAAGGTGCTCAAGCTGAGCGTCATCAAGTCGAGTTGATCCGTGACCGAGACTACAAGTGTCTGCAATGTCATAAGGATGCAAAAGAGACTCTGAATCTATCGCATGATTCGCAAGCGTTATTGAGTCAAGGTAAGCAGCTCAATTGCACTAACTGCCATAGCAACATCGGCCCTGATCACCGTGAAGGCGCGCCTGATGTGATTAAGTTTTCTGCCGCGCAATCGAAAGAGGTACACGACAAAGTGTTCCTTGATCCAAGCATGATTCTTAAAGCCAACAGCCGATGTGTGGATTGCCATGCACCGACACAACTGAGAGAAAGCCACTGGACGCACGATGTGCACGCCAAAAACCTCACTTGTTCAAATTGCCACGATGTACACGCAGCGAAAACCAAAGCGTTGTCGTACGACAGAAAACAACTGATCAAGCAGTGTGTGGATTGTCACTCTGAATTTGCCGTCGAACCTGAGCTTGCCAAAGAAGAGGAGAGATAGCATGAAATGTTCGAGAAGAAACTTTTTAGCCGGCAGCGGCGCGTTGATTTTAACTACAGGCGTTGCAGGCACTTCCGTTGTTAGCTCCTCTCTCTATGCCAGCAACAGTGAACAAGCGAAACGCATGGGTATGGTTCATGATGAAAATGCCTGTATTGGCTGTACCGCTTGTACCGATGCTTGTCGCGAAGTAAATAAAGTCCCTGAAGGCGTAACGCGACTTAAAATTCATCGCAGTGAACCGATTGGCGAATTTCCAGATGTGGAATACCAGTTTACTCGCGAATCCTGTCAGCACTGTGATAACCCACCATGTGTGTACGTTTGTCCAACAGGCGCTGCATACAAAGATGAAGCGACCGGCATCGTGGATGTGCACAAAGAGAAATGTGTCGGATGTGGTTATTGCCTTGCCGCTTGCCCTTACCAAGTGCGCTTCTTTAATCC
Source organism: Vibrio sp. Vb1755 (assembly GCF_033338635.1). Classification (NCBI taxonomy): domain Bacteria; kingdom Pseudomonadati; phylum Pseudomonadota; class Gammaproteobacteria; order Vibrionales; family Vibrionaceae; genus Vibrio; species Vibrio sp. Vb1755. The sequence continues at coordinate 33,827 of NZ_JAWOTA010000019.1, forward strand.
AGTCGATCACTCTGCGGATAAATGTAACTTCTGCCGTGATACCAACCTAGCGCAAGGTAAGCAGCCAGCTTGCGTGGAATCTTGCCCAACAAAAGCACTCATCTTTGGTGATTTGAATGACCCAACTAGCGAGGTGAGCAAAGCTATCGAAAGCCATGTTGTCTATCGCGATAAATCGCATTTAGGTACGCAACCTAAACTGTACAAAATTCCGCATAGCAAAGGGGAGGTGTCATCATGAACGGCTTCGAAAGTGCATTCCACTTTGACTCGTTAGTCTGGGATTGGATCATCGCGATTTACTTATTCCTTGCTGGGATGTCAGCAGGTGCGGTGATGATTTCTATCTATTTAAAACGCAAAGTGATTGAAGGTGATCCCGCAAACAACGGCATCATGAAAGCGATGGCTTGGCTTGCGCCATTTGGCATCATTGCTGGGTTGGTAATTTTGATTTTCCATTTAACCAAGCCTTTAGAGTTTTGGAAGATCATGATCTACTACAACCCAACGTCTGTGATGTCGATGGGCGTGATCTTGTTCCAAGTGTACATGATCGTGTTGTTTGTTTGGATTGGCGTTATCTTCCGCCATCAAATCATCAGCTTCTGTGAAGGGAAGTTACCAAGCAAACTGCTGGATTTTGCCGATGGCATTTTGATTAAGGCGGGGAAAGCCAACAACGCAATTGAATTGTTCTTGGGCTTCTTAGCCATCGTGCTTGCAGCGTACACTGGCTTTCTATTGTCTGCGTTGAAGACTTACCCAATGCTAAACAATCCAGTACTGCCAATCTTGTTCCTGTTCTCTAGTTTGTCCTCGGGCGCAGCAGCATGCTTGATGTTCGGCATCTTGGTGTTTAAAGAGTCGACCTGCAGCCCAAGTGTGTCTTGGGTGCACGGATTTGAACGCCCAGTAGTGTTGTTTGAGTTGTTTGTCTTAGTGACATTCTTTGCTGGACTGATCTTCAGCGGTGGTCAGAACGAAGTCGCGGCTTGGAATGCTATTTCGAGTGGATTCTGGCCTCAATGGTTCTGGGTTGGCGTAGTGTTCATCGGCATGATAACGCCTTTGACTCTCAATTGGTTAACGCCTTCAGAAGTGCGCCACAAAGGCAGTTACGTTTTTGTGGTCACGACGTTGAGCTTGGTTGGCGTACTTATGCTGCGTACTTTCATTCTCTATGCCGGTCAAATGACCGTAGTGTAAGGGGGATAAATGGAAGCTGAGCTAGGGTTCTTCTTACTGATATTGGTGGCTGTAACATCGACTTGTGCATCGTTGCTGCATTGGCTACGTCGTGCTATGGGTAAGAAGGCGACATTGCCGCATCAAGTCGCGATGTCCCACATCATTAGCTTAGCTTCCATCATTTGTTTAGCACTTCTGATCGTCTGCTTCGTGCAAGACAACTTCGCGTTGGAATATGTTGTTACGCATTCCAACAGTCAACTTCCCGTAGCATTCAAGATTGCTGCCGCTTGGGGCGGGCACCAAGGCTCCATGTTGTTTTGGGTCGTCACCTTGAGTTTATGGGCGTCGTTTATTGCATTTAAGTCACCGCTCAACGCCCAATATACTTGTGACTGTTTAGGAATCATGAACGTTCTTATTGCGACATTTGCTTGGTTCACGTTAATGACCTCTAACCCGTTCGAGTATGCCCAAGTATTGGCGTCGGAAGGACGAGATCTAAACCCAATGTTGCAAGATGTTGGGCTTATCATTCATCCACCATTGCTTTATCTCGGTTATGTCGGTTACGCAGCAATATTAGCTTTTGCATTAGCTGCGCTATTGGGTAAACAACCGATGAGCGATTGGTATGTGGTTGCTCGAAGCGCAGCGTTTTTTGCTTGGGGAACGCTCACGTTGGGTATCTTGGTGGGATCATGGTGGGCGTACAATGAGCTAGGGTGGGGCGGCTGGTGGTTTTGGGACCCTGTGGAGAACGCTTCTCTACTGCCTTGGCTTACTGGTACTGCTTTGTTGCACAGCGGTGTTGTCGCAACACGTAACAGAGGCGCAATTTGGAGCACCTATGCACTGGCGTTTGCTACGTTCAGCCTAAGCATTTTAGGGACATTCGTGGTGCGCTCTGGCGTGCTGACTTCAGTGCACGCTTTTGCGGTGGACCCAACTAAAGGTTTGGTGCTGCTTGGTGTATTGAGCTTGCTTATCATCATCACTTTTGGCGTATTGATTTTGCGAGGAGAACAACTCCCTCGCTTCAAACTTCAATCTCTAGCGAGCCGAGCTTACACTGCTTACATCGCCAAAGGGCTGCTGGTTATTGCGACTGCTATCGTTTTTCTTGGCACTTTTTATCCGATGGTTTATCAACTGCTCGGTTTAGGGAACATTTCAGTTGGCGCACCTTATTTTAATAGTCTGATCTTCCCATTAAGCATACTGGCTCTGATTTCCTTAGCTTTCACGCCGCTGCTGAAATGGACAAAAGGCACAGTGCCGAGTGTAAGCGCTGATATTGCGATCAGTATTGCGTTATCTCTTGTCTCTGGGATCGGGTTTATCTTCTTAGTGCACGCACTGCATTTCGAAGTATTGCTAACCATAACGTTGGCTACTTGGGTGATTGCGGCGCATCTCGTTATGCTGTTTCGTTGTTCCAATAAGCGCAAACTCATGCCAATCGTGATGGCACATATCGGTTTTGCGCTGGCGGTGAGTGGAGCTGTATTCAACAGTCACTACTCATATGAACACAATTTACGTGTCGAACCCGGCAGTTCTCAACAAAGGGCGGGGATCACTATCGATTATCATGGTATCGAATGGCTGGTGGGGCCAAACTACACCGCTGAACAAGGACAGATCACCTTGCACTTGGAAGATGGCCGCATGCTCAATTTCAACCCGCAAAAGCGTCATTACCCTGTGCGAGTGATGAATATGACCGAGCCTGCGATTCGTTCACTATGGCATGGCGATTATTACGTGACATTGGGTGACAAAGTCGACACTCATGCTTATGCGATTAAAGTTCAGTACCGCGCAGGCATTTGGTGGATATGGTCTGGCGGGCTATTAGCTGTGTTTGGTGCGCTATTAACAGGCCTAAAGAAAAGGAGAGAGGCTATCAATGCGATCGAGAAATACGCTTAAACTCGCAGGTCTCGTTGTGGCTGTTGCCGTGTTTGCTGTAGTTACTGCGGTGGCCTTGTCTGAGCGACCACATGTCGAATTGTCCCCACAACGAAATTTAGAGACACCTAATTTTCGCTCTACTTCTCTGATCTCTGATGACATAGTTTCTGAGCAATTGTTCAAAAGCGACGGATATAAATTATTGAATGTTTGGGCATCTTGGTGCGGGGTATGCAAGCGAGAGCATGAAGAGTTATTGCAGTTAGCAGAACTCGGTGTGCCTATTATTGGGCTGAATTATAGAGATCAAAAACAAGCTGCCCGTGAATATTTGAGCTCTAAACGAAACCCATATATTGAAGTAATTAGTGACCCTAATGGAAAGCTCGCTGTGGAGCTAGGTGTTATAGGAACGCCGGAAACTTACTTGATTGATCAAAATGGTCGTATATTGATCAAATATCGTGGAGAGCTAACGGCAGATAAATGGAACGATATATTTTCAGGATACTTGAATGTTTCGATTTAATAATCTTCTCCTCACTTTAATCCTATTTATACTATTTTCTCCTTTCACGAGAAGTGCGGATTTAGAACAGAATGTTGATCTGTTTGATTTTCATTCTGTTGAAGTGCAACAGCGTGCAACCTCGCTAGCCAAGACATTACGCTGCCCGCAGTGTCAAAACCAAAACCTTGTCGAGTCTAATGCACAAGCGGCTAAAGACCTGAGGTTGAAAGTGTATACGATGGCCAATGAAGGCAGCTCAGATCAAGAAATAAAGGACTATCTAGTTGCTCGTTATGGGAATATTGTTCTGTACCAACCACCATTAAATTATTCCACGGCGCTGTTGTGGATCTTTCCTGTGCTATTTTTGATCTTTTTTGTCTTATATTCGATCCGAATGGTGAAGCGTAATTAATGTGACCGTTATTCCACTATTAAAAATAAATTGTGCACTTAACAAGCAGAATGTTATCATTTTTCCGAATTTATGAAGTTTCCAGTATAAAGAAAATAAAAATTTTGAGCTGGATAAGTAATAAAAGAACGAAATAGGTGCACGCAGTGGATTCAGTTATATTACAACTTAAAAAAGACTTCTATTCGCAGATTCGTGCATTGCAATCACCGAACCTGCCTCAAGTTACTTCAACGCTCGCCGTGTTGACCGACGAGGAAATCCAAGAACTCGAAGCAGTTTGGATTGAACTCGCCGTTTGGAAGCGCAGTCAGACCCATTAAAAGATAGACCAAACGACCTTCTTGAAACCCCAGACAAAATTTGTCTGGGGTTTTTTATTGTAGTTTTTTTAAATTGTTATAATATAACAATTGTTCAGTTGGAGAGTGTTTCTCTTTTGCTGTCTTGAGTGGATAACTGCCCTCAATTGTGATCTCTATATTGCAAAATGCGGTATCAGTCCCCATAGTTGAAGAGCAACGAGTAAATCCCATGAATGCAATAACGAAAACGCATCAAGCGCATCAAGCAATAAATCGAGTGAGTATAGATATGGCGGAAGTACGTGCCAGAGTAGATTTTAAAGTCGGGGCAAAAAGTAACATTGATGCCGAAATTCTGTCTTTCCATGGTCTGAAGACAGACAAAGAGCATGTTGCTATTATCTTTAAACAAGCGGACCAAACTCAGGACATGCCTTTAGTTCGTATGCACTCTGAGTGTTTGACAGGCGATGTGTTCCACTCTTCACGCTGTGACTGTGGTGAGCAACTAGAAGAGACGATCAATCGCATGGGCGAGTCCGGTGGTATCATCTTGTATCTCCGTCAGGAAGGTCGTGGTATTGGCTTGTACAATAAGATCGATGCATACCGCTTACAAAGCCAGGGCATGAACACGTACGAAGCTAACAACCATTTGGGCTTTGATGATGACCTGCGTGATTTCACAGAAGCAGCACAAATGCTAGAAGCTTTAGGCGTGAATAAGATCCGCCTCGTGACGAACAACCCTAAGAAAATCCGTGAGTTATCTGAGTACGGAATTGAAATTGGCGAGGTTGTCAATACCTCTGCACATATCAAAGATGGCAACGAAAATTATCTGAAGGCAAAAGTCTCTCACGGAAAACATGACCTAAAGGTTTAATCCTAAAGATAAAACTGACAATAAAGTCTGTGAAAAACCTCATTTTTATGAGGTTTTTTTGTATCTGGAGTTGCAAATAAATTGTAAATTTGTATTATCTCGAGACTAAAGTGCAAATAAGAATAATTAGCACTACCAATACGATAATTGAAAAGCTCAACAAGGATGCTTCAGATGAATGCAAAAAAAGTTTTAGTCCAATCTATTGCTGCATCACTCCTCATTGCCAGTGGTTCTACCGTTGCTGCCACAGTAACTAAACAACAAGTAGTCGAACATTACGCGGACGTTGCCCATGCTGTATTTGCTGATTCAGTAACAACAGCGAAAGCGCTTGATGTGAAAATCGACGAATTTCTACAATCACCATCAGCGAAAAAGCTTGAAGAAGTAAAACAAGCTTGGCTAGATTCTCGCGTGCCTTACCAACAGTCTGAAGTTTTCCGTTTTGGTAACGCGATTGTTGATGATTGGGAAGGTCAGCTGAACGCATGGCCACTTGATGAAGGTTTGATTGACTACGTAGCGGCTGATTACCAATACGAATTGGGTAACGAGGGCGCTGCTGCCAACATCATCGCGAACACAAGTCTGCAGATTGGTGCTTCTAAACTGGACGTTTCAAAAATCACTCCAGAATTGCTAGCGGATCTAAACGAAGTAGGCGGTTCTGAGGCAAACGTTGCATCAGGTTACCACGCGATTGAATTCTTGCTTTGGGGTCAAGACCTAAACGGCACTAACGCGGGTGCAGGTCAACGTGCTTACACTGATTTCGTCGTTGGCTCTGAGTGTACGAATGGTCATTGTGATCGTCGTGGTGAGTACCTAAAAGCGGCCGCTGATCTACTGGTTCAAGACCTAGAGTGGATGGAAAAGCAGTGGTCTGCAGAAGTGAAAGGCAACTACCGTGAAGAGCTATTGAACGAATCTGCTGACAATGGTCTTCGTAAGATGCTATTCGGCATGGGTTCTCTTTCTCTAGGTGAGCTAGCGGGTGAGCGCATGAAGGTGGCACTAGAGGCAAACTCGACTGAAGACGAACACGATTGTTTCTCAGACAACACGCACAACTCTCACTACTACAATGAGCAAGGCATCTACAACGTTTACACAGGTACATACAAAGGTGTAAACGGCAAAGAGCTATCTGGTCCAAGTATCGCTGACCTTGTTGCTCAAAAAGACAAGAAAGCCGCGACCGAAATTCAAAAGCAGTTTGATACAACACGTAGCCAAGTTGGTGAGCTAGTGACTTCTGCAGAGAAGAACAACCAGCACTTTGACCAACTTATTGCAGCGGGTAACGCACAGGGCAACGCGCTAGTAAACGACACCATCATGTCGTTGGTAGCACAAACCGGTGCGATTGAGCGCGCGGCAAGCATTGTCGGCATCGATAGCCTAAGCCCTGATACTGCTGACCACGAGTTTTAATAAGAAAACCATAATAAATAAGGGCTCTTTGTGAGCCCTTTTGCCGTTTGAGCTCGTTGTTATCACCCTTGTTGTCTATGTAGAGCAATGATATGAAGCCATACCTAATTTCTGCGCTAGCCGCGATCCTTTCTTCTTCTGCCATGGCTTACGATGTTAAGTCTGGTGGCAAAACCAGTGTTAAAAAAGACGGCGCGAATGCCTATTCTCTTCCTGCTGCTAACTTGCCAATGAGCAAACGCCTCGACTTTAGCGTAGGTAACAGCTTTTTCCGTAACCCTTGGGTACAAGCGCCAGCGTCAACGGACGCTCGTGATGGCTTAGGCCCGCTTTTTAACACCAATGGTTGTCAGAATTGTCACATCAAAGACGGTCGTGGTCATCCGCCAGAGAAAGATGATTTACATGCCGTGTCTATGTTAGTGCGCTTAAGCATTCCTGCGATGACGCCAGAACAAAAGAAAGCTTACATCAAAGATGGCGGCATACCTGAGCCGACTTATGGTGGCCAGCTTCAAGATTTCGCTCTGCAAGATCAAACGCCAGAAGGCAAAATCGAAATCACTTACACCGATGTCCCAGTGAAATTTAAAGACGGTACGACGGTGACGCTAAGAAAACCTCATTTGAACATTACCGATCTGGGTTACGGCGATATGCACCCAGATACCGAGTTCTCAGCACGCGTGGCACCACCAATGATCGGCCTTGGTTTGTTGGAGAGTATTCCCGACGAAACGCTACTTGCTTGGGCTGATGAACAAGATGCCGACAAAGACGGTATCTCAGGCAAAGTCAATAAGGTGTGGGATATTGAAAAGGACGACTTCTCGATTGGTCGTTTTGGCTGGAAAGCAGGACAACCGACGCTAATGCAGCAAAATGCAGCAGCATTTAATAGTGATGTGGGTCTTACGAGCCATTTATTCCCAAATGAAAACTGTACCTCGAAACAAAGCATTTGTGACGACATGCCAAATGGCGGCAAACCTGAAGTGAGTGAAAATATTCTCGACTTCGTAGAGTTTTACAGCCAACACTTAGCCGTACCTATTCGCCGTAACATCAATGAGCCTAGCGTGAAACTTGGTCAGCAAATCTTTGCTGCGTCTGGTTGTGAAAGCTGCCATAAAACCAGTGTTAAAACGGCGAAGCGACCAGAGTTACCAGCGCTTTCTGAGCAGCTTATCCATCCATACACCGACATGCTTCTGCACGACATGGGTGAAGGCTTAGCCGATAACCGTCCGGAATACTTAGCAAACGGCCGTGAATGGCGAACGGCACCGTTGTGGGGTATTGGTTATACCGAAGAAGTAAACGGACACACGTACTTTCTACATGATGGCCGCGCTCGTAACCTGATGGAAGCGGTGTTGTGGCACGGCGGCGAAGCTGAAACGGCGAAACAAAATGTTTTAGCTCTGAACAAAAAAGAACGTGATGCTCTCATTGCGTTTCTGAACTCTCTATAAGGAAGCAACCATGAAAAAAACACTGTTAGTGAGTGCGATTGCCGCAACGTTAAGTTTGGTTGGTTGCCAATCGACCATCGGTTCGAGCTCAGCCAAGCCTGAGAGTACAAGTCATATTTCTCAAAGCGTGTACGAGGTTGAGTTTCAATCAGCTCAGACGTTTTTAGCGCAAACCACAGAACTTGAACAGCGCTTCGCGGATTACTGCGCATCAGAGTCGAAAGATGATGCACAAGTAAAACAGCAATGGCATCAAACGATGCTTGCGTGGATGGCATTACAAGGTCAAGAACGTGGCCCTGCTACGGCGTTGGAGCAAAGCTGGAATGTTCAGTTTTGGCCAGATAAAAAGAACACCACTGGTCGTAAAATGTCTGTACTGACGAAATCTGATCAAGCTTGGAGTGCAGAAGGTATCTCCACCCAAAGTGTCACCGTGCAAGGTTTAGGTGCATTGGAATGGCTGCTTTACGATAAAGCGTCGACCTTATCTAGCAATAGCAATACCTGTGTGACAGGCGTAGCGATTGCAGAAAACCTCGATAACAAAGCGCAGATCATCGCGGATTCTTGGGCAGAGAACCCTTGGAAAGCGCTAGAGATGACGGAATGGGAATCTGAGTACATTTCACTGCTCTCGAATCAGCTTGAGTACAGCATGAAGAAGTTGAGCCGACCGCTAGCGAAGATTGGTAAGCCTCGCCCGTATTTTTCAGAATCGTGGCGTTCAGAGACCTCACTTTCAAACTTAAAAGCCAACCTTCAAGGGATGGAAGCGTTGTACTTTGCGAACGGAAATGGTCTAGATGCGCTACTAAGAGAGCAAGGCCATGCAGATCTCGCAGACCGTGTTGTTCATCAGTTTGAAATGGCGTTAGAAACTTGGCCAGAAGATAAGAGCTTGTTTGCTGCACTACAAACAAAAGAAGGCTATCGCATGGTGCTTGCTCAATACAATAAGCTAGAGCAATTGAAGTACCTGATTCACGAAGAAGTGGCAATCGAGCTTGGCGTAGTTATAGGATTTAATGCAACCGATGGTGACTGATCAAACCCGCCGAACTTTGCTGAAAGCCGCTCTATTCGGGGCGGCTACACCTATGATGCCATTTGGTTGTTCTTCAACAAGCTCACGTGAGCCTGCGTTGATCGGCTGCTCTATCATTGGCCGAGATAAATATGCAGCGGTGGTGGCGGATGAGCATGGTATGCCGCTATCTTCATTGCCGATTCCTGAGCGTGGTCACGGTGTGGCAACCAACCAACAAGGCCACGCCGTAGTTTTTGGTCGTCGACCTGGTACTTTCTTCATGGTGTTTGATTATCGCTCAGAGCAGATGATCAAACTGCAACTAGCAACGCCAAATCGCCATTTTTACGGACATGGTGTTTACTCCCATGACGGCACGTTGCTATTTGCCACAGAAGGGGAAAGGGGGACAAGCCGCGGGATCATTGGTGTTTATGATGTACAGAAGCAATATCAAAAGATCGATGAGTTAACAGGCTTTGGCCTTGGCCCTCATGAAGTGATCATGATGCCTGATGGCGCATTGGCGATTGGCGTTGGTGGCGTACACACTAATGGCCGTGAACCTCTCAATCTTGATAGCATGAGACCGAGTCTGAGTTACCTTTCACAAGAAGGGGAGCTATTGGATCAAGTGTCTTTACCGGATCATAAGTTGAGTATTCGCCATTTAGCTCATGATGGTGCGGAAACCGTGCTTTGTGGGCAACAATATCGTGGTGAGCCGGACGAGTATCCAGCCTTGATCGCCATGCACACGCGTGGTGGTGAGATGCAGGATCTACAAGCTGATCCTGAAGAGTGGGCGCGTTTCAATCACTACGTTGCGAGTATTGCAGCAACCGATGAATGGATCTTAGCCACTTCGCCTCCGGGCAGTTGTTATGGTATATGGTCTAAATCTACGGGCAAATTGGTCGAGCTAAGTGCGTTACCAGATGCCTCTGGTGTTGTGGTCTATGGCGATGAGTTCCGAGTCAGTTCTGGGGCGGGAAAAGTGGTAGAGCAAAGACCTGAGGAGTCAAAAAGTACCTTCGCAAGCGGAGTGCAATGGGACAACCATTGGTCGAGAATTATCTAGAAAGATCATTGAGTAATTACTTATAGAGAGTTTTGTTGTCGTTTTCGGCATCAGATTCTTAATTTTAAACCTGCAAGCTGTGAGATATTTGCCATACTTTTTATTATGGCAAGTAGCGCAAGGATCATTTCAGTGTTTGCTAGGGTTTTAATCATGACGGCACTTCTGGTGCCGTTTTGCAGCTTTTCCACCGTCGTTTCTCTCGAAGCTTCAGCGCAAGTCGAGCAAGAGGGAGCGGTACAAAAGCTGTCTGTAGAAAAAATGATCCATTATCCAGAGGTGATTGATCAACTGTATCAAAGCACCAATTACCGTTTGAACTGGGAAAATGAAAGTGATATTGAGCAGTTTCTTTTTCAAGTAAACCTGGTTGCACTTGCGGATGTCACCGATGAATTCGAAAATCAACTTCACCGGATAAACCAAGTAAGGTGGCAGGGAGATAATCTCGACTTCGATTTAGTGATGACAGACTCACTCTTGATGTACCTTAGTTATCTTGAGCAACTCCCCGAAGAAGGGATTAATTGGCTATTTACAGACAAAGCCCATGTTACGTTACCCGCTCCTAGCATCGATACTTTATCGGTTCTGAGTAATGAGATTACGGTTGGCAAACTTGGTCAGTTTTTGGCAAGTCTCCGGTCTCCATTACAAACAGATGATGCTTTCTACTCCGCCTATTCTTCGCTATCGGAACATTCTCAGTACCAATATCCTGCCTATCAACAAACTGGGCTAGCACGTGTTGGCGATATATTAGAAAACAGACCCCTATTGATTGAGCGAATGGAGATCGTAGGCGTAGATGTTTCTTACTTGGATTTAGTCACTGAAGAATATGACGAACAATTAGAGCTTGCGATAAAAGAGTTCCAGCGTATTCATGGTTTGAAAGAAGATGGCGTTATCGGCCCGAATACCATTCGATGGATCAACTTTTCTCCTCAAGAGAGATTGCATCTGCTGGCGTTGAATTCTGAGCGTTCAAGAATTTGGTCGAAAGAAAGGGATAATGTTGTCTTTGTTAACGTGCCTGGATACGAAGTCACGTATTGGCATGACGGTCAACCCTTGTTTGAGTCTAAAGTCGTGGTAGGGAGAGCATCAAGAAAAACGCCCATCATGTCGGTAGCACTGGATTCAGTTATTCTCAACCCAACTTGGAACGTGCCTTGGACTATCATGGTTAAAGACATTATTCCTAAAGTAAAACGTAATCCGATGTATTTGATTAACCATAACATTCAAATCATTCGGTCTTGGACTTCGAACGAAATTATTGACCCTACAACCATCAATTGGGCAACGGTGAATCCGAGAACATTTCCTTATCGTATGCGACAGGCGTCGGGCTTACAAAATGCACTGGGATTGTACAAGTTCAATATGCCTAACCCACAAGCTATTTATTTGCATGACACGCCAAGTAAGAACTTGTTTGAACAGGACAGACGCGCATTCAGCTCAGGATGTGTCCGTGTCGAACATGCAGACCAGTTAGCAGAACTTCTGTTCAAAACTCAGGGGTTGGAAGAACGTTTAGCGAAAAAGCGAGAAAGTTCTCGTCGGTCTAACACGTCAGTTCCTTTGGGAGAGCGCATTCAAGTACACATCATTTATCAAACAGCATGGTTGGAAGAGGGAACGCTTTACTACCGTGATGATATCTATAAGTACGATCACCGCAGTTGAAATTTTTAAGGAAAATTTACAAAACGAAGAATTCTCTTTTCGTTCAATAATTAAGCAATAATTACTGCATCTGAAAATCAAGATGGAGCGTTTTATGCATTTGACGTGACAAATGTGTTTGGTTAATGTCCACGACTTGTCTAGTTGTTGAGCACTGTATTTTGAAATGGTAAGTCGTAACTTTTCCCGCCGAGATTTCCTTAAAATGACCGCTGGTGGTGTGGTGTTGGCGTCTGCCCTGCCATCATTTTCTTGGGCTTCACTCCCTGACGAGCCACGTGCGCTGGCGATGAACAACCTTAATACTGGAGAGATCCTCGAAACATGCTATTTCGATGGAAAACGATACATTAATGATGAACTGCAAAGGCTGAATGAGTTTTGTCGAGACCATCGACGAAATGAGGTTCATCCCATGGATAGACGCTTGTTCGATCAAATAAGTCAAATTCAAAAGTTAATTGGTACAGAAGCAGAGGTGATCGTCATTTCAGGTTACCGTTCTCCTGCCACTAACGCCTCGCTGCGCAACGGGTCTTCTCGTGTAGCGAAAAAGAGCATGCACATGGAAGGAAAGGCCATTGATTTCCGTTTAGACGGTGTGAAGCTTTCAACAGTTCGTGATGCTGCCTTAAGCCTAAAAGCCGGTGGCGTGGGTTATTATCCAGGCAGTAACTTTGTTCATATCGATACGGGTGCTGTTCGTTCCTGGTAGTGCCAGTTGAGACAAGGTTTCTAGTCTCAGAACGTCGTCGATTACCCACAGTTCAAAGCTTGAAGTCGATAGGCCTTAGTGTCATAGTTGCGGCAGTTTTCACGCAAATTTATTCGGTATAGGTTATCTATGGCTCTGAAATACCAAGTTGTTCCAGTAACATCTTTCTCTCAAAACTGTTCTATTGTCTGGTGTGACGAAACCATGAAAGGCATTGTGGTTGACCCAGGCGGCGATGAAAAGCAGCTCGCTATGCTTATCAAAGAGCTGGGTGTTGACGTGGTAAACCTAGTGCTAACACACGGTCACTTGGACCACGTAGGTGGCACGGAGCCGCTGTCTGCACTGCTTGGCGGTACAGAGATTGTTGGTCCTCACAAGGCAGATAACTTCTGGTTGCAAGGTTTGGAAGGTCAGAGCCAAATGTTTGGTTTCCCGCTGACAGAAGCGTTTGAACCGCACCAATGGCTAAATGAGGGTGACACTGTCACTTTCGGTAATCAAGTGCTGAATGTATTCCATACACCTGGTCATACACCTGGTCACGTTGTGCTTTACAGCGAAGAAGCGCGTTTAGCGTTTGTGGGTGACGTTTTGTTTAACGGTAGCATTGGTCGAACTGACTTCCCACAAGGCGATTTCAATACGTTGATTAGCTCTATCAAAGAGAAATTGTGGCCTTTAGGCAATGATGTCACGTTTGTCCCTGGTCACGGCCCTCAATCGACTTTCGGTCACGAGCGTAAAACTAACCCGTTCGTTGCTGACGAGATGCCGCTTTACTAAAAGTGCGTGTACTAAGCATTATTCTGGCTCGGCGGCAGCTAAGTATCGCCGAGTCAGTCCCACAAAGTCCTCAGCCTCACGATCTAGATCACTTGCTGATATAAATAGATCGTAGCCGTAGAAACCTCTCTGATACTTCATCCGGTTGGCGAGCATCGCTAACAAACCTTTGTACTCAATCCCATCTCTGTTTATATATGGTTTAGGGTCAAGCACCATATCCTCAAACTTATCTTCACACTGATTTTGTTTCGCGCCTAAGTAAAGCAGTGCTCGCTGGCTGAGGAGAATTTCAGTCGCTATACGAGGGCAGATTGAATTTAAGTAGGGTGAGTAGTGTTTTAGACGAATACCGATCCAAGGTAGCGGTTGGTGCCAGCCTTCCTGTTGGTAGCTACAAATACCGATTGACTCAATATTTCGCCATCTGACGACCCAACCTCCTTTAAAAAGGTGTTGCTGAAAGTGAGAAGCTGTCAGCGTAAAAGTGACTTGGCTTTTCTTAATCATCAAGATGGCGAAACCAACGATTGCAGACATCAAGATGACCGACAACATGGCTTGCTTCCATCCCGGAGAAATGGCAACCAAAAACAAAGTGATGAGTGCAACAAGCAACAAAAGTATTCTGTTGATAGGGGAGTCGGGTTTGAAATGTGAATTTGTTAGGTGCAGCGTTTCCATGCTTATAACCTCATCGAATACTTGTCCAAAAATGAGTGGGCAGCTTTATGTGCATTGATTTGCATTTAAAATAAAACAAACCTCTGTTTTTATACCCAGTATTCAATAAATCCGTTCATAAAATATCTGATTAAATAGTAGACGTTCTATGCTTTGAGCGCATTTTTCATCGCGTTTCGCCGCTAAAACCTACAAATTGCTTGTGAATTTTGGTATAAAACGCGCTTCAAATTTTCATCCCTGCTGAGATGCAGTGAACTGGAGAAATATTCAATGAGACTTGCTCATAAGCGTAAAGTGCAGATGAAACTGCAAAAACGCATTAAAGCGACAGTAGCAAACTTAGCTGCAGCACCTAAAGCAGTGAAGCCTGTTGCGGAAAAAGCAGTAGCACCTTCTGTTGCTGAAAAAGCTGTTGCGGAGAAAGTAGTAGCTGATAAAAAAGTAGCTGCAGTGAAAACAGTTGATGTTGCCCTTACTCCTAAGCAACAACAAGTATTAGACATCGTTATTGCGAATGCTGAAGGTATTAACCCTAAAGGCATCGGTCTAGCTGCAGGTCAAGAAGATACTAAAGCGGCATCATGGGCTACTGGCGCACTAAAGAAGCTTCTTGAAGAAAACCTAGTTCAAAAAGAGCAGTTAGCAGGTAACAAAGTTATCTACAAAGCAGTTTAATTACCGCTACCGTTCTAGATTGAATACCTCGGCTGATGCCGAGGTATTTTTTTATCTTGGTATTGGAAATAATGCATTAAGTACTGACTTTAACACTACCAATAAGTGGTTTGTCACATTTTCTTAAATACTATGTAAATTTTTTGGCAGAAAAATACGTAAGTATTGTCTTTTATTTTTATTCATAGATAAAAATATAATTTATTGATTTTGCTATTATTAGTCTTTTGTCATGACGGTTTTCCTACGTACTTGTACGTAATACCTTAGGCTAATGCCTTATTGATGAATTACTCGCTTCCGTGTTCATGCCCATTTCGCATTAGACAACATTGTTACATCTTTTATACCGAATACAGCCAATCCTAATGAAATGGATGACAACAATAACCTTGGTGATAAAGGACGTGAACGATGAGTCTAATCCAAAAATCTTTAAAACGAGTGCTCAAAACAACCGCTGTCGCTGCCGCGATGGCACTCGCAGCGACTTCTGTAAACGCTGCTGAAAAAGTCTATCGTTTAAAGCTTGCTGAAACTTGGGGGCCTAATTTCCCAATTTTTGGTGATACCACAAAAAACATGGCCAAAATGGCGGAAGAGATGTCCAACGGACGTTTGCAAATCCGCATTGATTCCGCAAACAAGCATAAAGCGCCTTTTGGGGTGTTTGATATGGTTAAGTCGGGGCAGTATGACATGGGTCACTCAGCGTCTTATTACTGGAAGGGTAAGGTTCCAAACACACTTTACTTCACTTCTATGCCCTTCGGTATGCTGCCAACTGAGCAGTATGCATGGTTTTACTACGGCGGTGGTATGGAGCTGATGGAAAAAGTGTACTCTCCACATAACTTGATGTCTTTCCCTGGCGGTAATACCGATACTCAGATGGGCGGGTGGTTCCAAAAAGAGATCAAGTCCGTCGAGGACTTACAGGGTTTGAAAATGCGTATCCCAGGGTTTGCTGGTGAGATTTTGGCTGAGTTAGGTGCCAAGCCAACGAATATCGCCCCTGGTGAGCTATATACTTCTCTAGAGCGTCGCACAATTGATGCCTTGGAATGGGTTGGTCCATCGCTGGATCTACGTATGGGCTTCCACAAAATCGCGCCTTACTACTACACAGGTTGGCATGAGCCAGCGACTGAGCTTCAGTTCCTCGTTAACAAGCGTACCTGGAATCGTCTACCTGATGATCTAAAAGCGATTTTGCAAGTAGCCATGAAAACGGCCGCTTACGATATGTACACGCAATCGAAACACGAAAGCGGCAAAAACTGGGCATCTATTAAGTCTGAATACCCAAATGTTGAAGTAAAAGATTTCCCACCTGAAGTCGTAGCTGCGTTGCGAGAAGCAAACGATCGTTTGTTGAAAGAACATGCAGAAAAAGATGCTTTGGCGAAAGAGATTCAAGAGTCGCAAGCGAACTATATGAATCAAGTTCGACCATGGTCAGATATTTCGCACCGAGCGTACTTAAACAGTCAAGCTCAACAATAACGTTGTGAAGCAGGCGATGCCAAGAGGTTTAGCCTGCTATCGAAGCCCAAGAAAACTTCATAATGAATGCTCCGCACCATAGCGGAGCGCATCTAAACGTTCCACGGAGTTCGGAATGAGAAGTCTTATTTATATTGAGCGATTATTTAACCGCTTTAGCGATTTTCTCGGATGGTTATCCAGCATCCTGTTTATTTTGTTGTTAGCAAACGTTGTGTACGACGTTGTCATGCGTTACGTGTTTAATGATGTGTCTATCGCATTCCAAGAAATGGAATGGCATCTATTCTCTGCCGTATTCTTGCTTGGTGTGCCTTACGCAATTAAGTCCGGTGGCCATGTCCGAGTCGACATTTTTTATGAACGCTTATCTTACAAAGCACAATCCATCATCGACATCATAGGCACACTATTTTTCTTATTCCCTTTTTGCCTACTGGTCGCTTGGTTTGGTATTGATTTCGCCAAGGAAAGTTACGCGTTAGGCGAGACGTCTGGTGACCCAGGTGGGTTACCATATCGTTGGATTATCAAAGCGATGATTCCGCTGTCATTTTTCTTTATGGCGGTGAGTGGTATTGGATTGTTACTTCATTCAATCAACAAAATTGTCAACCCTCATCTCATCTATGCCGGTAATAACGGTAAGTCGTAAAAGGAAGTCATTATGATCGGTATAGTGATGTTTTTTGTTGCGCTCTTTGCGCTTCTATTGGGATTTCCCGTTGCCTTTACTTTTGGTGGTATCGCGCTGATTTTTGGTGTTTGGGCTGAAGGCATCGAGATGTTTGCTTTTATGCCATATCGAATTCAGTCCATTATGGAAAATACGGTGCTAATGGCCGTACCGCTGTTCGTTTTTATGGGGCTAGTGCTACAGAAAACGAAGCTTGCTGAACAGCTACTAGAATCAATGGGGCGTTTGTTCGGTGGCGTTCGCGGTGGTATCGCTATTTCTACCGTGTTAGTTGGAGCATTGCTTGCAGCTTCAACGGGTGTGGTAGGCGCATCAGTTGTTGCGATGGGCTTAATATCTCTTCCTGTGATGCTCAAGTACAATTACGACAAAGGTTTAGCGTGTGGGACTATTTGTGCGTCTGGCACGTTGGGCCAAATTATCCCACCTTCTATCGTGTTGATCTTGTTGGGTGATGTACTTGGCGTACCGGTAGGGGACCTATTTCAAGCTGCGATCTGGCCCGGTATTACACTTGTTGGCGCCTATGTGATCTATATTCTCATCTACGCGAAGTTGAACCCTCAAGCCGCACAGGCGATAGAGCGCGATGAGTCGATCAGTCGTAAACAAGAAGTGCTCACCGCACTGAAAGCTGTATTGCCACCTTTAGCATTGATCATCGTGGTATTGGGCTCCATCTTTGCAGGGATTGCAACACCAACAGAGTCAGCGGCACTGGGCGGTGCAGGTGCGATAATTTTATCGCTATTGTATAAACAGTTTAGTTGGTCGATGATTTATGATGCATCAAAAGAGACAGTTAAAGTAACCGCAATGGTCTTTGCGATCTTACTTGGTGCGACCGCCTTCTCAATGGCATTTACCTACACTGGTGGTGATTATTTAGTTGAAGAGTGGATGTTAGAACTGCCGGGTGAAAAGTGGGGATTCCTTATTATTACCATGGTGGTGATTCTGATTTTAGGTTTCTTTATCGACTTCGTTGAAATCTGTTTTATCATCGTGCCAATTATTGCGCCAGTCGCTGAATTGATGGGCATTAATATGACGTGGTTTGCGATTCTTATTGCGATGAACTTGCAGACGTCGTTCCTCACACCGCCATTTGGCTTTAGTTTGTTTTATCTAAAAGGTGTCGCTCCAGCAGGGGTTACTACGCGTGATATCTACAAAGGTGTGATGCCATTCATCGCGATTCAGATTGTTGTGTTGGCGTCTTTGCTGTTTTTCCCAGGTTTTTACGGTATGAGTTAATCACTCGATAATAAAGAGATTTTGTGAACTGAGAGTTTTTACCTTTTGAGACAAGTTGTTAAGCTGTTAATTATGTCTATGCAGACACAATCGATTAGTTTGTACTGCTAAGATAGTAAGCTGTAAAGGCAGCGTTTCATGGAGGGAAGGGATGCCTCTCAAAGCAAAGTTAATTCTGCTGACACTGATACCCGTGGTATTGGTGTCAGCGAGTATCAGCTGGATCTCTATCTATCAAACCAAGACCCTTGGCAAAAGGGAGGTAGAGATCTTTCATCAAAACCTGATCCAATCAAAAGAAGCGGCGCTGAAAGATACGGTCGACGTCGCTTTTGACTCCATTTCTTACATCTACAACGATCCGACATTAGAAGAGAGTGTTGCCAAAACGCGTGTGAAAGCGATTTTAAATCGTTTGAGTTATGGGTCTGACGGCTATTTTTTTGCTTATGATAAAAATGGTACCAACCTTGTACACCCAGTTCTTCCAGAGCTTGTCGGGGAAAACTTACTCTATCTTGAAGACGAAAATGGCGATCGCTTAATCGAAGCTTTATTGTATCAAGCGCAATCAGGTGGCGGATTTCATCAGTACCTGTGGCAAAAGCCATCTACAGGTGAAGTCGTCCCTAAGCTTAGTTACGCTGCATGGCTCGATAAGTGGGAATGGATGATAGGGACTGGGCTGTATATTGAGGATGTCAGCCGAGAAGTCGCCAATATGCGCGCGGCAGTGAACAAAAATATCGAAACGACATTTTTCTCAGTCGTCGTGATCTTAGCGGTGACCGTTGCTGTAATCATTGTTCTCACTTTGGCGATCAATCTGCACGAGCATCGCCTCGCTGATAAGAACCTGAAAGAATTGGCACATAAAACCGTGATGTTCCAAGAAGATGAGAAAAAGCATTTAGCGCGAGAACTGCACGATGGAATCAATCAGTTGTTAGTCTCCAGTAAATGTCATTTAGACTTAATGAGTCATAGACTTGAAGACGAAAAACTCAAATCCCACTTAGATAAATCACAACGATCGCTCGTCACCGCGATAAATGAGGTGCGGCATATTTCTCATCAGCTCCGTCCAAGCGCCCTCGATGATATCGGTTTAGAAGCAGCACTGACGACCTTGCTACAGGATTTTCATTCCCATTCCGGGATTGATATCGAGAGCAATTTCGATACTCAGCAGCACAAACTGACTTCGGAAGTCGCAACGACGCTATATCGCGTCGCTCAGGAGTCTTTGAATAACATTGAAAAACATGCGCGAGCGAAAAAAGTAACGGTTACTTTGCAAAAAATGGGCAATATGCTGCAATTACTCATACGTGATGATGGCGTTGGATTTGTGGTTAACCAAGCAGTGCACCAACAAGGGATTGGGTTAAGGAACATGCAAGAGCGTGTAGAGTTCATCGGTGGTGAATTTGAGCTAATGAGTGAGCTTGGCTTGGGAACAGAGATTACTGTGCTGCTTAATTTGGATGAAATAGTTTATGGATAAACCGATTAGTGTAGTGATTGTCGATGATCATCAAGTGGTATTGGATGGCTTCATGGCTCGTTTGGAGTTAGAGCCTGACATCGAAGTGGTGGGTACAGCAAGCAATGGCTTGGAAGCGATAGAGGTCGCAAAGCACTTGCAACCGGACGTCATATTGATGGATATCAGCATGCCAATAATGAACGGTATTGAAGCGACTGGTGTGATTAAAGAAGCTCGCCCAGAGAGCAAAATACTTATGTTGACCATGCACGATAATCGCGAGTACATCATGAAGGTCATGCAAGCTGGTGCCGTAGGATATATGCTCAAGGAAATCTCGGCCGAGAAAATGGTGCAAGCAATAAAAACGGTTAACCAAGGCTCGACGTATTTCTGTGAATCCGTCACACAAACACTCTTTACCCAAGAAGTGGTGCCTGCCACGCAAAAAACGAATCCTCTCAGCCGCAGGGAAGAAGCGGTACTTAAATTAGTTGCTCAAGGAAACAGCAGCAAGAAAATCGCCACTTTACTCAATATTAGTTATCGAACGGTAGAGACGCATCGCCATAACATTAAGCACAAGTTGGACTTACATTCGACGGCAGAGTTAGCAAAATATGCGTTTGAAACTGGGTTGACTGAGTAGGAGAGTAGTGCCCGCAAAAAGCGAGCACGTGGGAGCGAAACTAATCGGCTTTGGTAATGCTACCAAGCTCTAGCATTGGAGCAACATCGATGTCCTCTGCATTCATCATCGTCGAGATGCGTTGAACGGAAGATAGTAGAAGGGATTGCTCCCATTCTTCCAATTTTTGGAATCGATTAATGAAGTGCTCTTGCAGCGGCGTTGGTGCTTGTTTTAAGGCTTCTTGGCCCTTGCTCGTAAGTACAGCATGCACTTTACGCTTGTCTTGAACACTGCGCTGACGCTCAACAAACTGGCCTCGTTCTAGTCTATCTAGAATGGTCGTTGCGGTCGCTTGGCTCATGTTAGTGTGGCTAGACAACTGTTTAATCGTCACGTTATCTAAGTCATTGATAGCGCGCATCAAAATCAACTGTGGAGCAGTCAATCCAGACTCTTTGCTCAGCTTTTTAGAATGTAAATCAATAGCGCGGATGATCTGACGAATCGAGACCAATACTTCTTCGTACTTTTCCAATTTATTCATCCAGTCTGTAGGGAACATTTATCGAGGCGACACTAACTTAAATGCGCCCTTATTTAAAGGGGGGAAATCAAAAATTACCTCTACAATTTTACGCCGTGTCCTCAATACCATTTTGTCGCGCCTTTTCGACAAAATAAGAAGAGCTAAAATTATTATAGCAATAAATGTTTGTGGTCTAACTATTGTGGTAGTGATTTGTTCTATCAAAGGCCGTAACCACACAGTGAAAAGTAAGTTATTGGATTTTTTAATAGCAAAAAGATAGACAAAAACGTGTCAAATGATAGGATCTTGCGCCTTCACGGAATGCAAAACGTATCGTGTTCGAAAGATTTTTTTGTTTGGTACGTAAAAACACTACAAAAATAGAGAGGAACGATGACAAAGGGTATAGATAAGTACAGTATCGATAGTACCGACTATACGGTAGGTCAGGACAACGTTCAAAAATGGGGTTTTGATGTTCATAACCCAGTTTTTGGTATTAGTGCAGGTTTAATTGCGCTGTTTCTTGTCGCTGCATTAGTTCTAGATGCACATACCGCAAAGACGGCACTTGATGGGCTGAAGTGGAAAATTATTGGTTCATTCGATTGGTTGTTCATTATTGCAGGTAATATTTTCGTTATTTTCTGTTTGGCGCTTATCGTCTCACCAATGGGTAAGATCCGACTAGGTGGTAAAGACGCTGTTGCCGATTACTCTTTTATGTCATGGCTTGCAATGTTATTTGCAGCTGGTATGGGTATCGGTTTAATGTTCTGGAGTGTTGCAGAACCTGTCGCTTACTTCACCGGTTGGTATGAAACGCCACTTGGTGTTGAGGCAAATACACCAGAAGCCGCGAGATTGGCACTGGGTGCAACGATGTTCCACTGGGGCCTTCACCCATGGGCAATTTACGGTGTTGTAGCACTTTCTTTAGCATTCTTTGCCTACAACAAAGGTTTACCGCTATCTATGCGTTCGATCTTCTACCCACTTCTGGGTGATCGTGCATGGGGTTGGGCTGGCCACATTGTGGACATTCTGGCTGTGCTTGCGACTTTATTTGGTCTTGCTACATCCCTAGGTCTAGGTGCGCAGCAAGCAGCAAGTGGTATTCATCACGTATTTGGTGTTGAGCCAGGCCTAGGTCTGCAAATCGTCGTTATTACCGTGGTGACTTTACTTGCTGTTGTTTCAGTCGTACGCGGCATCGATGGTGGTGTTAAAGTCATTAGTAACATCAACATGGTTGTGGCGTTCTTGCTACTTCTCCTTGTTGGTCTTATCGGTTGGGCGGCGAGCCTAGGTTCGATTCCAACCACACTTATGGCATATGTAGAGAATATCATCCCACTAAGTAACCCGTTTGGTCGTACGGACGAAGCTTGGTTCCAAGGCTGGACAGTGTTCTACTGGGCTTGGTGGATTTCATGGTCGCCATTCGTAGGCATGTTCATCGCGCGTGTTTCTCGTGGCCGTACCGTTCGCGAGTTCATCACAGCAGTTCTACTGGTTCCAACTGCGGTTACCGTTGTTTGGATGTCTGTATTTGGTGGCCTGGCGATCGAGCAAGTTGTTGATAAAGTAGGTGAGCTGGGCACAAATGGCTTGACTGACGTATCTCTCGCTATGTTCCAAATGTTTGATGTTCTTCCATTTGGTAGCATGCTTTCTATCATCGCTGTTGTGTTGGTACTTGTGTTCTTCATTACGTCTTCTGACTCTGGTTCACTTGTTATCGACAGTATCACGGCAGGTGGTAAAGTTGATGCACCTGTACTTCAACGTGTCTTCTGGGCATTCATGGAAGGTGCAATTGCGGTTGCTCTGCTATGGATTGGTGGCTCCGAGGCGGTTCAAGCTCTTCAGGCTGGTGCCATTTCTACAGCACTGCCATTTACCTTCATTCTGCTTGCAATGTGTGTGAGCTTATTGATGGGTATGAGAACAGAGCGTCAGTAATTCGGCATTTTATAAAACCGTTTGACTAACAATCAATCAAAAGGCCAGCAATTTGCTGGCTTTTTTTGTGCGGTTTTTATGACGCTCGAGACAAAAAAATGACACATGAAAGTTCATATTTTACAAAGAGTTAATGTGCTATTTTGTTTTTTAAAAATTAGTGAATAGTCGTAAAAAAGTGTGTAATATTCATGCACCTTAACTGTTCTCCCAACTCAAAAAACTATAAATATGAAATTATCATTAAAACAAAAGCTTATAGGCGCAAGCCTTTCTGCTGTTGTTGTGATGGCAACAGCACTTACTTGGTTGTCGGCTGGTCAATTATTTGATCAGACTCGTTCAGGTGTCTATTCACGTGCGCAAAGTCTTAGTACTACTGCGTCAGAGGGAATTTCTGATTGGGTCAATATCCGTAAAGATATTGCCACTGCGTTCAACGACTACTCGACCGAGCAAGACGTTGTTCCTTTCCTACAACAAGCTCGCAAGGCTGGTGGCTTCGATGACATCTTCCTTGGTACACCAAACGGTGATATGTACCGCTCTCATCCGGAGCGTAACCGTGCTGATTATGACCCTCGCACACGTCCTTGGTACAAGGATGCTGATGCAGCGGGTAAGCAAATCATCACAGCCGCATATCAAGACGCAATCACGAATGCACTACTTGTGACCATTGCTGAGCCAGTAATGAAAAATGGTCAGTTTGTTGGTGTTGTTGGTGCGGATGTACTGATCGATCAGCTTATCAGCGATGTGATTAACTTAGATGCAGGTGAAAACGCGCATGCGATGCTAATCGACATGAATGAAGGCACCTTTTTAGCGCATCCAGATAAAAGCTTGACGCTTAAGCCTATCACCAGTGTTCTAAAAGATTTTTCAGAAGAGGCAATTGAGCGTGCCGCCGATGAAGGTCGTATCGAAGATACGGTAATCAAAGGAAAAGAGAAGCTTTACTACTTCAATAAAGTTCCTGGCACGCATTGGATGTTTGCGATTGAAATGGATCGCGCAACAGAAGAAGCAGGTCATGCGGTATTGCTACGAGATCTATTGTTCACTGCTGTGGCGATCACGATTGTGGTTATTCTTGCAGTTTCTTGGCTAGTTGGTTTCTTGTTCCGTGACTTGAACCGCGTATCAAATGCACTGGAAGAAATTGCATCTGGCGAAGGTGACTTAACGCAACGCCTAGAGCCACGCAGTGATGATGAAGTAGGTAAACTGGCGGAAAACTTCAACCGTTTTGTTGGCAACATGCACACAATGGTTACTAAGCTTAGCCACGTATCTTCTGCGCTTTCAGAGCAAGCACGCACGACAGCACAGCAAGCTGAGGAGCGTAGTCAGCGTATCTCTTACCAGCAAGATGAAATCAACATGGTGGCGACGGCCGTGAACGAAATGGCAGCAGCGACACAAGAAATTGCAGGTAATGCTGATAGCACGGCAAGTAACTCAGAAGAAGCGGTTCAAGCTTGTTCACACGGTTCAAGCCAAGTAACTCAAACGCAAGGCTCTATTCAGAACTTAGCGCAAGAAGTTCAAGTTGCTACTGATGTGATTCAAGAGCTAGAAGCACACGGAAATAGCATCAATACGATTCTATCAACGATTCAAGGCATTGCAGAGCAAACGAACCTACTTGCACTTAACGCGGCGATCGAAGCGGCACGTGCAGGTGAGCAAGGCCGTGGTTTTGCTGTGGTTGCAGATGAAGTCCGCGTATTGAGCCAACGTACTCATGCTTCAACGCAAGAGATTCAAGAAACTATCGAGATGCTACAAGGCACAACAGCCAAAGCGGTCGGTATTATGGGTGACAGTCGTCGTCTAGCTGATACCAGTGTTGATGATGCCAATGCGGCTGCAGCGAGCTTGACGCAAATCCACACTGCTGTTGAGCGTATCAGTGATATGGCAACGCAGATTGCTTCAGCAGCAGAAGAGCAAGCATCGGTAACCACTGAGATCACTCGTAACACTGAAGGTATTCGTGACGTGTCTAACGAGCTGTCAGTCGAAGCTCATCAAGCAGCAGAACAAGCTGCTCACCTGTCTGAGCTATCACACGAACTTGAACAAGAGATTCAACGCTTTAAGCTGTAATCTTGTCTCAACCTAAGTAAAAAGGAGCCATCTGGCTCCTTTTTTGATCGCTATTAAGCGTGAAGTATATTACAGCCAGAACTCACTGATGGGTTGCTCTTCACTGTAATGATGGGCGATTTGCGCTTGCAGTAGCTCTGCGGTAGCAATTGCATCGGTTAATGCATGGTGAGGCGTATAGTCTGGCAGCCCATAACGGCGTCGAGATTGCGCTAGCCGAACCGATTCTGGTTTTTTCCCTTTTAAACGCTCCCAGAGAGAGCCTGAACGTTTCTGTTGAATCGTTTCTTCAAGGTGCAGCGTATCTAAAACAGGAAACTCAATACCTTCCCCTAAACGGCTTTTGAGCGCTTTATCCAGAAACTCTCTCTCGATACGACGGTAATGAACAACAATGATTTTCCCGCTTAAGCATGGTAGCAGCTCGCTTAAGATATCGCCTAAGTCAGGTGCATCGATCAATTCGCTGTGAGTAATACCGTGTATAATGACTGAATCTTCATCGAGTGCACGCTGTGGACGTACCTTCCAATGACGCGAGTTACGTAGGAAAATTCGCTTCAGGTTAAACGGCACCAAACCAATAGTAATGATGTCATGTTTTTCAGGATTCAAACCCGTCGTTTCGAAATCTAACGCCACGAACTCCACCTCAGATAACGGTGTTTCTGGAGCAGGCGGCTTGTTGCTATAAAACGCAATTAAATTCTCATCCTTCGCCATCTCCAGCTTTTGTTCAAACTTCGTTGGCCACTGAATGGTTGGCTTCTGAAAGAGCTTTTTAATCATGCTAAACCTCACTTAAAGCTCTTGTTCGCTTGGTAGCGGAACTTAAGGAAATTTTGACCATTGCTTAGGATCTGGAATGCATCCTTTAGGTTGCGACGTTCAAACTCAGAGAGGTTTTCTGGTTCGATATTGTTATCAGGATCAATGCCTAGTTCCACATCCGTCGCTTGGTGACGAATACGCACCATGGAAATAAACTCTAACGCGTCTTTTAAGTCTTGTGCTCGACCTTTTGGCAAAATGCCAGCGTCAATGATGTCGTCAAGACGCTCAAACGAGTTCTGTGCTCGTGAACCAACCGCCAGAGAGTGAACGCGAATTAAGTCGACCAGAGGAGCAGTACCGCGACGTTTGAGGTTGATGGAGTTGTTGTGTCTGCCATCTTTTTCCATCACGAAGTCTTTAAAGAAGCCTAGAGGTGGTGTTCTGTTTAGTGCGTTACGAGCCAAACACGCTAAGAAGCGGTTGTTCTTTCGAGCGCGACGAACAATAAAGCTAGTTAACTGTTCTGCCCATTTTAAGCGGCCATAGACGCCATCCAAGTCGAAAAAGATGGAGGCGTTGAGTAGTGCTTTCGGGTTCGGGTTATCAATCCAGTCAGCAAAACACTCTTCCCATTCTGAACGAGTCATGCGCCACAGTGGGTTGGTTGCCATAATATCGCCTGTGCAATATTTGTAGCCACAGGCATCTAACCCATCGCTGACGTATTTTGCTAGGGCTTCGAAGTATTTACCATGTTTCTCTTCTTGATAAGTTTCATCTAGAATGATGGCGTTATCTTGGTCAGTCACCAACAGTTGCTCATCTCGCCCCATTGAGCCAAGTGCAAGGAAACAATAAGGAATTGGCGGTGGACCAAGCTCTTCTTCTGCCATTTCTAGCAGACGCTGTTTGAAGCTTCGGCCAATGACCGACATCGCGCTACCCACCATGTGAGAGTTGGCATCTTCATTGACCAGACGCACGAAGCTGCTTTTCACTTCTTCGGCAACAACGGCTAAATCTTCGATAGTCTGTTGTTGGAAAATACTACTCACCAACAACAACGAATTCTGAGATTCATAACGAACAATGTCGGTGGTTTCGATAATACCGATTGGTAATTGGTTTTTTACCACTGGTAGGTGATGTACGTTGTAACGCAGCATCGTTAACATTGCTTCATAGATGTAAGCGTTGTGGTCAAGAGACATGACCTCCGTGGTCATCACACTGGACACATCGTCCTGTGGGGACAAACCTTCAGCTAACACACGGGTACACAAGTCACGGTCGGTAATGATACCAAGTACTGGGGACTGTGGATCGTCTTCGTCACGAACGAAATCTGGGTCGACGATAAGTAAAGCCGATACGTTGTCATTCGCCATTTGCTGCGCGGCTTGCTGGATTGTCTGACCACGATCAATCGTATGAGCATCGCCAGTCAGCAAGGTTTTCACTTTCGACGTCGTCAGGTCATTGGCGTCTTTGTTTTCTGAAATGGCTTGGCGTAAACGAGCGCTATTTTCAACTTCAACAAAATCCGCAAAGGAATCAAAGTTATCGTAAATTTCTTGGAAAATGTCACCAGGAATACAGTAGAGCAGGGTATCCTCAATGGCTTTTACCGGAAAGCGGACTTTGTTATTGGTGAGCATGCCCATCTGGCCAAATAGGTCACCTTCGTCAAGGCGATTATACAGCTCACCTTTGCGTCGATAAACTTCAACAACACCGCTTCGCACCACGTATAAATCTTGGATATAGTCTCCAAAATGGATGATGGGGGTATCTTCTCGGTAGTACGAGATTTCGATACTCTCTGTCACCTTGTTTAGTGTTTCTTCAGGGAGTTCATTGAACGGGGGATACTTGGCGAGAAAGTTGTAAATCTCGAGAAGTTCTGCATCCATCGAAGGCGCCTTTTAGTTCGCAAATAATAAAGTAATCTTAACTTAGTTTTAAAACAGAGTCTTATCTGAACCGCGATTTTCGTGCTCAGTCATAAGATTCTGACATATCGCACGATAAGGGAGCTTCATTTTTACTACTATATGGTCACCTCAATTGAAAAAGACGTCGCCGATATGTTTTCTTCGTGATGACTGATTAGATCTTTGGCTGTTTCAGATCGTTATCACGTCTTTAGATTAAGCTATTCTTCTTGAGCCAAGTAGCTCAGGCGATGGAATACAGTGTTTAGATAATTCTCATGAAAGGAAGTCGAATGGTGAGAAATTTATTGCTTGTTTCTTTAGCTGCTTTGCCGGCGATATCAAGCGCAGTGGTCATGGACCAAGCAGAAAAATTTGGGTACGAACACATTCATTTGGATGTTGGTGCCGGAACGACAAACGAAGAATGGTTAGATAACTCTAATACGACCACAGTGGGACTCGGTGGTAACTATTTGTTTACTGAGAATTGGTTGTTTAATGTTGATTACTCAGCGCAGTTTTTCCATCCGGATGATTTTACTCTTCGCATTGACCGCCTTTTGTTTGGTGGTGGTTACCGTTATGGAGTTACAGAGCAATTCGATATCTACGGGATATATGGAATAGGCGCAATCAAAGCGAAAGCGACGGACGACAAAACGGATAATACGTTGTCTTCCGATAGCGAATTGATTCAAGCTGTAACTGTTGGGGTGAATTACTTGCTCAGTGAAAAGCTTATTGCGACAGCTGAAGTGGAGTTGAACCGTAGTGATATCGTTGATGAGAACAATTTTAAGATCGGTCTTAACTACCAATGGCATAAAGTCATCGGCACTGGTCTTTTTTATCAGTTTAGAGATACTGATTACAGCGGTGAAAGCTCAGATTACGTCAATGAAGTTGGGCTGAGTTTGAAGTTTGTCTACTAGATCGGACGGGTTCGTTTTTGGCGTTAAGTTAAAACAAAAAAGGTCAGCTTATGCTGACCTTTCCTTTTAACAAAGTATGCGACAGTCGATTATAAAACCGCTGCAATGCCTTTACACAGAGGGCCCATATTTGACTTCGTCATACCAGCAACACTGATTCGGCCAGAACCGACAATGTAAATACCGAACTCTTCTTTAAGGCGGTTAACTTGCTCTTTAGAAAGACCAGAGAAAGAGAACATACCATTTTGACGTTCGATGAAACTAAAGTCTGCGTCCACACCTTCTGCTTTTAGTGTCGCTACAAATAGTTCACGCATTTCTTGAATACGGTCACGCATTTCTGCTACTTCAGCTTCCCATTCCGCACGCATTTCGGCGTTGCCAAGAATGTGAGTCACGACAGCACTGCCGTGTGCAGGTGGGTTAGAGTAGATAGAGCGAATAATGGCTTTAACTTGAGAAAATGCGGTTGTTGCGACTTCTTCTGACTCAGCTACTAACGTGAAGGCACCTACGCGTTCATTGTATAGGCCAAAGTTTTTCGAGAAAGAGCTCGCGACTAGAATTTCTTTGTTGTACTTAGCAAAAGTACGAAGACCTGCAGCATCTTCTTCCACACCTTTAGCAAAGCCTTGGTAGGCGAAGTCGAACAGAGGAAGCAATTTCTTCTCTGCGACAAGTTTCGCCAATGTTTCCCATTCTTCAGCCGTAGGATCGATCCCTGTAGGGTTGTGACAGCAGCCGTGTAGAAGCACGATGTCGCCTTCAGATGCAGATTGCAGATCATTTAGCATCGCATCGAAGTCTTTGTCTTTTGTTTCAGCATTGTAGTAGCTGTATTGTGCCGTTTCGATACCAGCAGCAGTAAATACGCCGTTGTGGTTCGCCCATGTTGGGTTGCTGATCCAGATCTTTACATCGCCTAGTTGACGTTTAATGAACTCGCCGGCAACACGTAGTGCACCAGTACCACCCGGAGCTTGAGCTGTTTTAGCGCGTTTTTCGTTTACAATTTCTGCATCAGAGCCGAAAAGCAGTTTTTGCACTGCAATACCGTACTCTGCTGTGCCTTCGATGGTTAGGTAAGATTTGGTTTTTTCAGTTTCAACAAGTGCTGCTTCAGCTTTCTTTACTGTCGCAAGAACGGGAGTTTCGCCTTGCTCGTTTTTGTAAATACCTACGCCAAGGTTAATTTTGTCTGCGCGAGCATCTTTTTTAAACTCTTCAGTAAGGCCAAGAATAGGGTCAGCCGGAGCGGCAACTACTTTTTCAAACATAATCTTCATCCATGTTAATCGAAGGGGTGTGCTAACATTTATACCTTTCAGCAATATTGGTTACAACCGTTACTGAAAAGAAAACCTAAAAAAGTTGCGATTTGAAACAGAATTCTAACATAACTAAAGTTTTTGCCATGAAAACGTTTGGTAGGCACAGAGTTTGAAGGGCATTTATGCCATGGTTGGAGAAGTTTTGCACACATCCCAATCGTTTCAATTCAGTGCTTTGCGTTAACACGTTTATAATTGCCTAGTGAGGATTTGTTGAGACAAAAACGCCCCACCAAAGGTGGAGCGTTTACTGTTAGAGTATGGATATCGGTTGGGGTTATTTCTTCAGATTGATTTCCGACTCAACCGCATTGGTTTCGATGTCAGGGTTAGAAGAAAGTTTTTCAGTCGCCCAGTCGTTCATATGCTTTAAGATCGCTTTTAATGCGTGCTTTTCGGTTGGTACTTCTGTCTTTTCAACTTCAAGTTTTTGCTTCGGATGCGTACCCGTCGCATCTTCCGCAACGTGTAGCCAATCTGGGTGCCAGTAATAAGGTTGGCCGGAAGGAGAGCTCCAAGAATGTACGCCGTTGGATTCACCTTTGTATTTAATATCTTCTTCGTTGTATTTCGCCATTATTGTTTTCTCTCATAATCCATGAGTTGAGGTGTGCATCACCATTACTATTTAAATGTAACAGATGTAATGAAAATTAATGTGATAACAATCGACTTATTTTGCCCTTTGAACGCTATAGAAGATGCGTACTTCTCATTCAGAAGAATTTACTATTTGGCAGGTTTTAGCTTTATTTGTGTTTAAAGCATACAACGATGGATTCGCCTACCTAATGCTATTCTTGAACGGTGATAGAGCCTAAACTACTCGTCATTCAAGTGTTTGAGAATCGCCGCTTTTGCATGCTCTTCTGTCGCTGTTTCTCCATCAGGGACTTCAAGGTCAGCCTTTTTGTGTTCACCCAAAGCATCTTCAGCGATATGCAGCCAATCAGGATGCCAATAATAAGGGGTGGTACTGCCAGGATGGTCCCAACTATGTACACCTTTATGTTTTCCGCGATACGAGAGATCGTCCATTGTAAAAACTTTCATCGCTTCCTCCTGATTTAAAGACCGTAGCTCGAAGTGAGTTTAACGCACTCAGTCCAACGTAAAACCTTGCTTTTAGGTATTGCAAAGATGTGAGGCAATATGTGTGTAACAGTCAAAGTATGGGATATAAACGCTCACTTCGTGGCTGAAATATCTATTGATAAGCTTGATAAATTACGTTGCTAAATTGAATACTCCCATATCAGAATGCTGGCGCGAAGTATGCTATGGTGCGGCTGTAAGTGAAATGAGGGAAACATGAACCGATACCGTCAACTGGCTGAGCTGTTCAAAACGCAGATTCAGCAAAATACATGGAGAGCAGGGGAAAAGCTGCCATCAGTGCGTGTAACAAGCCGAAACCATTCTGTCAGCGCAGGTACGGTATTACAAGCTTATCAGTTGCTCGAAGCACAAGGTTGGGTCGCAGCGAAACCTCAGTCTGGATACTTTGTGACTGCGGAGTTGGACCGCTTCGAACCGAGTTCTCCAGCCACTTCCGTTTATCGCTCTAGCATCAACGATGAACTTTACGACTACCTCAAAAATCAGGCCTCACCGAATGCGGTGAAGTTTGGCTCCGCGTTTCCAGACCCAGCATTGTTCCCATTAGAAGCGCTAAACCGCAACCTAGCCAGCTCAGGCAGGAAGATGGGGGCAGAGACGTTATTGGATAACTTGCCGCCGGGCTGTGAGTCTCTACGCCGTTTGATTGCTCAACGGTACATCCAACAAGGTATGGTGTTTACCCATGATGATATTGTCGTTACTTCTGGCGCATTAGAAGCGTTGAATTTGAGCCTTCAGGCCGTGACCCAGCCTGGAGATACTGTTGTAGTTGAATCACCGACGTTTTATGGCGCACTTCAAGCGATTGAACGTTTAGGTCTAAAGGCGATAGAAATAACGGTGGATCCGTTAACTGGACATTCAGTGGATCAAATTGAAGCGACTTTTGCCGACAATGATGTTCGCGCATGTTGGTTAATGACTAACTTTCACAATCCAACAGGAACCTTATTAAGTGACGGGCAGAAGCAACGTATCGTCGAACTGGCTGATAAATACGATGTGTACTTGATCGAAGATGATGTGTATTCAGAGCTTTATTTTTCTGAAAAAAAGCCAAGCTCACTTAAAGCTTTTGATACACAAGAGCGCGTGTTGCATTGTGGATCATTTTCAAAAAGCCTTTGCCCTGGCTATAGGCTGGGCTGGGTGGTAAACAAACGCTTCAATGAGCAACTTCAAAAGCTGCAACTTATCTCGACGTTGTCAGGCAGTGCACCAATCCAGCAGGGTATCGCGCATTACTTGCAAAACGATAGTTATGATAGCCATCTTAGAAAACTGCGAAAGAATCTTGAGCAGCGGCAATTGGCGTTTATTGAACTGGTTGATAAGTACTTTCCCCAATCGATTCGTTACACGCAACCGGAAGGCGGCTATTTTCTTTGGATAGAACTGCCGAAAACAAAGTGCGGAAAAGCGATTTATCAGAAGTTATTGGAAGCGAACATCACTGTAGCATTTGGTCAGTTGTTTTCTGTCGCTCCAAATTATGAGAACTACCTGAGGCTTAATACATCGTTACCTGTAAATGATGAATTAGAACAAGCCGTGAAGACGGTCGGAGAATTACTTCATTAGCCAACTGTTTACCTGTTTTTTGCTCAAACTGTATCAGTGGACGATACCGAAGCTGTGTTTCAATCATGGGCAGACAACCATTTAGGTTAGGAGCCGTAATGAAAAAGCAGTTGGTAAAGCATGAACTTAGGTTGATGGGTGTTGCTATTTTTAGCGCATTTTTGTTGGTGTTTGCACACTTGATATTGGCGAAATCTTTTTCTCATATGGTTTGGACGGAATACACTGCTGCCGTTATCCCATTTGTGATGTTTGGCTTGTGTGTGGTTGGAGTAAAATACGCAGCGCGAGCAGATGAGGATGACGACGAAAATAACAACTAGAGTGCATACACCGGTTGCTAGAAAATCATTCGTACAAAATAAAAGACCTCCACATGGGAGGTCTTTTTAATTCGATATCACTAAAAAGTGATTAGAAGTTCGCAGAGCGAGGAGTACGTGGGAATGGGATCACGTCACGAACGTTGCCCATACCAGTGACGTAAGATACTAGGCGCTCGAAGCCTAGACCGAAGCCTGCGTGTGGCACTGTACCGTATTTACGTAGGTCGCGGTACCAGCTCATATGTTCAGGATCGATACCCACTTCACGCATACGTGCATCTAGAATGTCTAGGCGCTCTTCACGCTGAGAACCACCGATGATTTCGCCGATGCCCGGTGCTAGAACGTCCATCGCTGCAACTGTTTTACCGTCATCGTTAGCACGCATGTAGAATGCTTTGATGTCTTTCGGGTAGTTCTTAACGATTACAGGTGCTTTGAAGTGTTCTTCAGCAAGGAAACGCTCGTGCTCAGAAGACATATCGATACCCCATTCAACTGGGAATTCGAACTCACGACCTGAATCAAGAAGGATCTGGATTGCGTCAGTGTAGTCAACCTGCGCGAAGTCAGAAGAAACGAACTGCTCTAGACGAGTGATTGCTTCTTTGTCGATGCGTTGAGCGAAGAACTCAAGGTCATCGCGACACTCTGCAAGCACCGCTTTAAACACGTACTTGAGCATGTCTTCAGCCAGTTTCGCTACATCATCCAGTTCTGCGAACGCAACTTCAGGCTCAACCATCCAGAATTCTGCTAGGTGGCGGCTTGTGTTTGAGTTTTCAGCTCGGAAAGTAGGGCCGAAAGTGTAAACTTTGCTTAGCGCACAAGCGTAAGCTTCTGCGTTTAGCTGACCAGATACGGTTAGGAACGTCTCTTTACCGAAGAAGTCTTCGTTGTAGTCCACTTTACCAGCGTCAGTGCGAGGAAGGTTTTCCATGTCTAGCGTAGATACGCGGAACATTTCACCAGCGCCTTCAGCATCTGAAGCCGTGATCAACGGCGCAGATACCCAGAAGTAACCTTGCTCGTGGTAGAAGCGGTGGATTGCTTGTGATAGGCAGTTACGTACACGTGCTACTGCACCGATTACGTTTGTGCGCGGACGAAGGTGCGCAACTTCACGTAGGTACTCGATTGAGTGACGAGTTTTTGCCATTGGGTAAGTTTCAGCATCTTCAACCCAACCAACCACTTTAACGTCAGTGGCAGCAAGTTCGAAGTCTTGACCCTTTGCAGGAGATTCAACAATCTTACCAGTTACTTCAACAGAGCAGCCAGTCGTTAGCTTTAATACTTCGTCTTCGTAATTATTAAGATTATTTGGGACCACGGCCTGAATCGGGTCGAAACAAGAGCCGTCATATATGGCAAGGAAAGAGATTCCAGCTTTGGAATCACGACGTGAACGGATCCAGCCACGAACAGTCACTTCGCTGTCTACTGCTAGCTGACCTTTCAATACGTCTGATACAGGCGCGTAAGTCATGTTTTCAATATTCTCCATTGAGGTAAAAATTCAACTCAACGCTTACTTAAAGTACTTGTCTAATAACATTTTTGTTCAAAAAACAAGCTAAGCGCTGAGTTGGGTAGCATTTTACAGATTCAACGAGACATATTACCTGTCAATTCGCTCGCATCAACCTTTATATTCGTTTTGATGGGGAGAATCTCTCTATTTATTCACTCTTTTGTGCTCTGAAAGTGTGAATTGGTTTAGTAATTGCTCTAAACGTTCGGATAGATGCTCTAAATCAACACTAATATCACGCGTGTGCGATGCTGATTGCGATGTGTCGTTAGCATGCAGTGTGATCACATCTATTTTAGATTGAATATGCTGACTTACATCAGATGTGGTTTGCGTCTGGTTTTGGATATCTTCTGCATGTCTGAGCACTTGGCGCATCTCGTCAACAACGTTATGCATTGTGGCTGATAGTGCCTCGACATCGACAGAGCGTTGATGAGCAAACTGGCAGACGGTATCAACAGAAGTTAATGACTCTTCACTTCCTTGCTGGAATTGAGAAATGATATGTTCAATATTACCAGTGGCTTCAGCCGTCCTAGAAGCCAGGTTACGCACTTCTTCCGCGACGACCGCAAAACCGCGTCCTTGCTCTCCGGCACGGGCGGCTTCAATAGCAGCATTCAACGCGAGCAGATTGGTTTGTTCTGCAATACCCTTAATAACCACAAGAATGGACGACACTTCTTCGGTTCTCTGGTTTAGAGAGCTGATTTTTTCCCGTACGGTATCAATGTTACTTACTAGTTGTTTGATGTCTTCACTGACGTTGTGTGCTTGGCTTGCACTATGAGTGGCGACATCAACGGTGTGATTGACCAAAACAGTAGCATTATTAGTCGAGTCCTCAACCGCAGTTTGTTGCTGCAACATATCGGTGATATTACTTTGTACTTCGTTGGTCTCTAGCTGTTGGTTATTGGCCGCTTTATCTGTGGACTGCGCGACAGCAGTTAGTTTACTCGCGGAGTCGGCAAGTGAGTGAGAGGTGTCTTGCACACGTTCTAAGCTTTCGGAGACCGTATCCATGAATGAATTGATGGCTGTAGAAAGTTGGCCCACTTCATCCTGTTGGTGATGCATAAGTCGTTGAGATAGATCTTTGCTATGGCTCACATTCGACATGAATTTCGACGTTCTTTGAATTGGTCGTACAATGATTTTTTGAATCAAACTCATCGTTATGATGAAGCCCACAAATGCGATTACGGCCATTATTCCCATCGCAAACATTGCCTGTTTACTGATCATTGAATTGACATGATTCATGTTGTATTCCAAGCGAATCGCGCCCAACACTTCTCCTGCTGGTGCAACGTGGCAAGAAACGCAGTTGGTGCCACGGTAATTTTCGCTCGATTTCATTGGTAGCGCGACTACTAACCCTTTGCCCCAATCGGCTGAGATTGGTTCAATCACCAGTTCACCATTCAACGCTCGTTGATCAATATCATCGACAGGCTGCTGGTTTTGTTGCCCAGGTCCGTAAAGTTTGGTCACAGTATCAGCTCGCAACACGCGAACTGCTTCAATGCCTTCTTGGGCCAGGGCCTTTTGACGTAAGGTTTCTTTTTGCGACATGGTGCCCGTAAGCATCATCATATTTAGGCTATCGAAATAATTACTAGCCTTATCATGGAGTTGTTCACTAAGAACATCATTGATTAAGGTTTTTTGTTGATGGTATTGGTAAGCCGTAGAGGCAGCTAGAACGCAGCTGAAGACAGCAATTAACGCCAGTAAGAGCTTAAAAGTGATAGTTGAGCGCATAAATTTATAAGTGTAATTGGAACGAACTGCACAATATTAATGTGCACAAATGCGCACTGCGAACAACGAAATGAATGATTGTGACCCCACACATGTTGGGGATATGTAATTGTGATGTGAGTGCTGTGTAATCAAATGTTTGGCGCGTGACAGAAATACGGCGCTTTGGTGTGAGTGATAGCAAAGAGGCCAGGAACAAGCGGAAGTTTTTGCTACGCTTGTATGGGGTAACGCTTGTCTCTTGGCAGCGAATTCCTTAGTATTGCCTGTCTTTTTAAAGCCTGAGAATCAAGATGAAAACAGAATTATACAAAGAGTTTATGTTCGAAGCTGCACACCATTTGCCACACGTACCAGAAGGTCACAAGTGTGGTCGTTTGCACGGACACTCTTTCCTTGTTCGTCTTTATGTAGAAGGTGAAGTTGATCCACATACAGGTTGGGTAGTGGATTTTGCAGAGATCAAAGCTGCATTTAAACCAATTTACAATCGCTTAGACCATTACTACCTAAACGACATTGAAGGGTTAGAGAACCCGACTAGCGAAGTGTTAGCAAAATGGATTTGGCAGCAGCTTAAGCCAAGCTTACCACTGCTAAGTAAAGTAGAAATCAAAGAAACGTGCACAGCGGGTTGTATTTACAAAGGCGAATAAGTCACTTTCTGTTGAGCATTAAACAAAGGCAAGCGAGAAGCTTGCCTTTGTTGTATCTGAATGGCCCAATTTTGATTATGCTTCACCAGCTAGCTTAATGGGTGTCGTAGAATCCATTCTTTTTCATTATCACCCAATGTTGTTTCCTCTGTATTAATGAATCCGCACGCATCAAGAAAACTGATAGCGTATTGCTGACTTTGTGGGACAGTGGCGCAAAGAGAAGTGCTTTTAGGGTTAATGGTATACGCATAAAGGAACAGTTTACGCAATGCCTCACTCCCAACCCCTTGACGTTGGAAACGTTGATCAATCATCAAGTACTTAAGCTCCAGTTCGTATCGTTTAGCAAACGGCGCATGTTGGGAGAAACCTTTATCGATAACAAGATAGCCTACTAATAGGTCATCAGAATAAATCGTAAACAACGCCTCTGACTTACTACGTTTTTGATAAGCCATTTCAAACGGTGTAAAAAATCCTTTTTGCTCTTCTTGCACATCCAATTGCATCAAACTTGAAAAATCTTTCAGTTTGGTGGGTTTAATCGCAATCATCGCTCAATCACAAATTGGCGGCATACCTTTATGCCACCACGAGTTTTTATAGAGTATTAGATCTATTTTAAGTAACTAACCGAGTGAAGAAAAGCTAGCAATGAAGAGGGTAATAATAACCTTGGTGAATGTATGCGCCCAATGTTGTGAGTAAGTGAGCACTGTCTGCGGTTTCTACGCCTTCAACAATGACCGTGCAGCGATACGTATTACCCATAGCAATTAACTGACGCAAGGTTTCTATCTTTTTATCATCAGTTTTTAGGCCAATAACAAATTCTCGGTCGATTTTGAGATAGTCCGGATTCAGCTTGCTGATAAGCGCCACATTATTATTGCCGGTGCCAAAGTCATCAATACTGATTTTACAATCCAGAGCTTTTAGTTTCGCGACATTGCCATAAATCTCAGAGGTATAGTACATCGATGCATTTTCTGTGATTTCGATTGTCAGCAAACGGCAATCCCGATTAGATAGCTCTCTATATAGGATTGAAAAGTTACGCCCTCGCAGCAAAGAAGGACAAACGTTAATGCTGATAGGGATGGGCAACGCTTTTTGCTTGGTGTAGATGGAATCAATCACCAGTAAGGTATGAGTTAGCAGCAATCCATTGCGGATCAGTGTTTCAATAAACCGTTGCGTATTTTTTACCTTAAACCGGGAGAGGGCTTCGTAGTGCACAATCTTTTGTGCCGAAGTGTTATAAATCGGCTCCAGTTTTATTTTGAATTGTCGAATTGCGCACAAGTAAGCCATAAAGGCTTGTAGGGAGCGGTGACGCAGTATAATGAGAAAAAGTAAGCTCAGTAGAATGATACTTTGAAACGGTCCAGAGATGTAATACACCTCTTTATAGCCACTATTCTTTACGTGATAATTGAAAAAGCGTTCATTGGTGTTACCAATCTCTAACGACGTTCCGGTATTCGTTGATAGCTTCATACCGGAAAGAAAAAAACGTGAAATATGATTTTCAACATTGTCGGATAAGTTAATGTTTTTAACACGAACCAAAACAGTTGCGTTATTTAAGTCAAATGATTGGGTCGTGTAATTGTTATTGTTACTCCACTCTTCAAAGGCTTTTTTGCTGACAGGGACAACGGTTTCTGGAGTGACTAAGCATCGAATATTGAAACGATCTAGCATCATGCTCGATTCCACCAACTTCACATTATCAAATAGCGACTTCAGTTCGCTTTCATTAGCAAAGCAACTCCTGCGGGAAAGGCTCTCTGCAATTTCGAAGGCGTTATCCAGATAATTATGTTTAACGATGCTGTTTATCGTGTAGTAACAGATAGCAAAGAAAATGATCGCAGTGATCAACACAACCCACATCGCTTGTGAATAGATCTTTTTATTACGCAGGCAAATACGAAGTGCTTTTCGAAGACTATTGGTTGTGTATTGATTGATCTTCTGTTGATGTTCGATGCCATTCTGATGGTTGTTTTGCATAGTAAAAGGGATGAAGTATCCGGTCCGGTGAATGTTTTCGATAATGTTTTTGTTAGTGGTTAAGTGTTCTTCCGTGAGCTTGCGAAATTTCTTTCTTAGAGCGGCCACCGCGTTTTTAAAGCCATTTTCAGGCAGTGTCATTTTGTATTGTTGAGTGATTTTGCTTTCTATTAACCGCTGACTAATCGGCGTATTTAAACTGCCGTATGTGGCGATAGTTGACAGAATGGCGTACTCATTTGGGTTGACAGGAATGGAGTGGTGGAGTGACTGATTGAGCTCTAGAGATATTTCGTTTTCGGACAAGCAAACGCAGATTTGGTTTCCAATTTCAAACCTAATCATGTGTTGATGTGCTCCAAGTTTAATTTTTGGCTACGTTATCAATAAAGCTAGGGAAGAGATGTGATTTTTTACTGAGATATCCATAATATTTGGATATATTCAACGTTTTAGGTTTTTTTTACTTGTCCTGATAACGCATTTTCCTGGGTTTTTTAGGTATAAAAAAACCCGAGCACAGACTCGGGTTTTGATTGGTATTCAGAAAGGCGTGTTAGCAAATCACTTTGATTGCTAGACCACCTTGAGATGTTTCGCGGTATTTCGCGTTCATGTCTTTACCTGTTTCTAGCATGGTTTCGATAACCTTATCTAGAGAAACAGTTGGAGCTGAAGAGCGACGTAGTGCCATGCGAGTAGAGTTGATTGCTTTTACTGCCGCAATACCGTTACGCTCAATACATGGAACCTGAACCTGACCTGCAACTGGGTCACACGTTAGACCTAAGTTGTGCTCCATCGCGATTTCTGCTGCCATACACACTTGCTCTGGGCTACCACCCATAAGCTCAGCAAGGCCTGCTGCTGCCATAGAACATGCCACGCCAACTTCACCCTGACAGCCAACCTCAGCACCAGAGATAGACGCGTTGCGCTTGTAAAGACCACCGATTGCGCCAGAAGCCGCAAAGTAACGGATGTAATCTTTTTCAGTCACAGTTTGGATGAACTTATCGTAGTAAGCCAGTACCGCAGGGATGATGCCACACGCACCGTTAGTTGGTGCTGTAACAACGCGGCCACCTGCTGCGTTCTCTTCGTTTACTGCGAAAGCAAACATGTTTACCCAATCAACAACAGACATTGGGTCGTTTGTTGTCTTTTCTGAAGTAAGTAGCTGCTGGCGAAGTGCTGCTGCACGGCGAGGCACACGCAGTGGACCAGGCAAAATACCTTCTTCATTCATACCGCGATCCATACACTCGCGCATTGTGCGCCAGATGTTTGCGAAATAAGTACGAGTTTCTTCATCTGAATGAAGCGCATGCTCATTCTTCATGGTTAGTGCGCTGATGGACAATCCACTTTCGTGGCATTGGTTAACCAGTTCCTCTGCCGTTGTAAACGGGTAAGGTACTTTTACTGGGTTTTCAGCTTCTTTACCGAAATTTTCTTCATCAACGATGAAACCACCGCCGATAGAGTAGTAAGTTTTTGAGTGCGCCTTTTCGTCATCAATCCAAGCGTGGATCTGCATGCCGTTTTCGTGTAGCTCTAGGTTTGTTTTGTGGAAGTTCATTCCACCTTCACGTGGGAACGATACTGTGTGACAGTGCATGCCAACAGGAAGGCGTTCAGTTTCTTCTACACGAGCGATAAAGCCCGGGATAGAATCGATATCAACTTTCTCAGGAGTGTTGCCTGCAAGACCCATGATGATAGCAATATCTGTGTGGTGACCTTTCCCTGTCAGTGATAGTGATCCATAAACGTCAACGGTGATTTTAGTGATGTCGCGCAGTTTTCCCATTGCACGAAGATCATCAATAAACTCTTTACCCGCTTTCATTGGGCCTACAGTGTGTGAGCTTGAAGGTCCAACACCGATTTTATAGATATCAAAAACACTAATCATATCGATTACCTCAGAAGAAAGCCTCCCAAGGGGAGTTGGGAGGCTTAATTTTATCGTTATATTTTTGGATTAATCATACTGCACTGGGCAGAGATGATTAAAGAGCGCCGTAGATTACAGAACTAATTGCAGCAAGACCACAGATTGCTGTGAAAATTTGCACAGGTGCTGAAGTTTTGTACTTAGCCATCGCAGGAACTTTTTGCATTGCGAAGATTGGCATCAAGAATAGGATTGCCGCAATCATCGGTGCACCCATTGTTTCAATCATACCTAGGATGCTTGGATTAACGATAGCAACGATCCAAGTTGTGATTACAATGAAGATTAGAGACATCTTCTCGATCTTGCTTACTGGTGATTTTGAACGAGATTTCACTA
The DNA here is from genome assembly GCF_033338635.1 of Vibrio sp. Vb1755. NCBI lineage: Bacteria > Pseudomonadati > Pseudomonadota > Gammaproteobacteria > Vibrionales > Vibrionaceae > Vibrio > Vibrio sp. Vb1755. The sequence goes on from NZ_JAWOTA010000019.1 coordinate 75,109, forward strand.
GACCAACTAGACCTTCGTGCGCACCTAAGAAGTGGCCAAAGTAGCTAGAGGTGATCGCTGCGAAAGCAACCAATGGACCCATGTAAGAGATCAGTGGAGATTCATGCACGTTTGCTAGGTAAGAAAGAACAGAGATGTTTTGCTCTTGCGCCGTTGCTAGTTGCTCTGGAGACAGAGAAAGTACAACAGAGAAAACGAAGAACATAACAAAGCCCATCAGCATCATTGCTGCGCCACCAGTGATAGCGTCAGTTTTCTTAACTGCGTCATCACCATATACACGACGTTGCTCTTTAGAGAACTGAGAAATGATTGGGCTGTGGTTGAAAGAGAACACAATAACAGGGATTGCTAGCCATACGATAGCTGGCATTGCACCCCAGTCAGGCGACACTTCCATCATTGAAGTGTTCCAACCAGGAATCAGGTATACAGACAGAGCTAGTAGGATGAACACGAGAGGGTAAACCATTGCTGAAGTTGCTTTCAGCATAAGCTCTTTACCGAATACTACGCCTGCTGTCATTGCAGCAATAAGTGCACCAGAAAGTAGCCAGCGAGGAATAGATTCCATGCCCATTTGGTTAACTAGGAAAGAGTCAACTGTGTTTGTGATACCAACACCGTAGATAAGTACGATTGGGTAGATAGCGAAGAAGTAAGCGAACGTAATAAGGTTTGCGCCAGTCTTACCAAAGTGCTCTTCTACTGTGTCGGTGATGTCCGCTTCAGGGTTTTTCGCAGAAAGAACGAAACGAGCTAAAGATTTGTGTGCGAACCAAGTCATTGGTGCTGCAATTAGGGCTAGGATTACTAATGGCCAAAAGCCACCTGCACCTGCTTTAATAGGAAGAAACAGTACACCTGCACCTACTGCCGTACCAAAAAGGGACAGACACCAGGTAAAGTCTTTGTAAGAAAACTTACTAGACGATTGTGCGGTAGAAACCGCAGAAGTAGTTGTATTCATTTTTTAGTTACTCATTTTGGGAACAGGAAATAAGTCGGGAGTAATTTTGCAAGATTTTACACTAGGAAAATTAGATCTAAATCATTTATTGCTTACGCTTATTGAATGATATGTCAAAAACCTGCTTTTTATCACGAAAATGATGTGCTACTCGTGATTTCTGCTAATGAGTAAAATTAGAAAAACTTATCAATAGGGCTGTTTGTATAAATTTATTTCACCGCAAGCGTTTGCGGTGAAAATGGAAAATTAATCTAATGTGAATGAATGTTTATGAAGCAACGTTTTATTAATATTGATGCGCATAATGATCGCGCCTATAAAAGCACCGATATCAACAACTGTTTAATGTGAAATAATATGTTTTTGCATTGATTCGATAATTTGTGCCGTCATGCCCCAGATGAAATGCTGTCTATATGGGATAGCAAATACACGATGACTGCTTCTTTTTAGGTCAAATTTGGTGCTATACAATTTTTTGGGGTTCAGAATATGGTTGGCAGGAACCTCAAAAACTGACTCTACTTCATTTGGGTCAATATGCGTTTTATATTCCGGAGAAACAAAAGCCAAAAAAGGTGTCACATTAAATTGACTAATCGTTGGTAGTGTAGGCAGTTGACCAAACACATGAATATGCTCATCTTCTATCCCAACTTCTTCTTTGGTTTCCCTTAAAGCTGTATTCACGAGCTGAATATCTTCCTGCTCATATTTGCCACCGGGAAAGCTGATTTGTCCCGGATGATGGCGTAAGTGGGCTGCACGCTTAGTCAGAATGACTTGTAACCCGTCATCGCGTTCCACAAAACCGATTAAGACTGCCGCATCTCTCAGGGACTTTTCTTTCATCCATTTCAGTCGTGCAAGGGACTCTTTGTGGTAGCCCGTTGGAAGCCGAAATTGAAAGTTCTGTAGTAAATGAGTTTTGTCGATAACCAAACTGAGTCCTTATTTATCGTGCCTAACCATTATTTATTATACTCAAAGACGGCAAAGCGTATGGCGTTATCGTTACTGGTTGCCAAATAAAGCATTCACATTAAAACACTCGCCAGCACTTTCCCTCTTTGTGTTGTGTGTCTCACTCTGCTTGAACATATTAATTTGAAACTTATAAGGTTATACACCATTCTTTATTTTAGGACGTCACTATAGGGCAAGTATTGGCCAATGAAAGGGATTATTTTCACCGAGTTCATGGAGTTAGTAGAAGAGAAATTCGGTCTTGATGTGTTAGACCAAGTTCTCGATCTTTCTAACGATGAAGGTGTTTACACCGCTGTTGGTAGTTACGATCACAAAGACTTAGTTAAGTTGATCGTGAATCTCAGTAAAGTATCTGGTGTTCCGCCCGAGCAACTACAAGAGGTGTTTGGAGAGTGCGTCTTTTTGAATTTACTTCGCTCCATTCCTAGTCACGCCAGTTTGCAACAGTGTGAAACGACGTTTCAATTTGTTCGCCATGTTGAAGACTTTATTCATGTCGAAGTTAAGAAGCTTTATCCTGATGCTAACCCTCCGCAATTTGATTTCATTAGTGAAAACCAATCCCAATTGGTATTTGACTACCACAGCGCAAGATGTATGTCTCACGTATGCTTAGGATTGATAAAAGGTTGTGCTGCACATTTTGGTGAGGTAGTTCATATCAAACATCAAAACCAGTCAGAAGATGGCAGCAAAGTACGTTTTTGGTTAGAGGCTCAATAAGAACAATATGACGGGAAGTTCCTCATTAGAAAGGAAACTCAAACGAGAAGTTGCATCAAGAAAAGCAGCTGAGCAGCTGTTGGAACAGAAAAGCTTAGAGTTATATGAATCCAACCAGCAACTCAGTGTTGCATTGAAAAAGCTGGAGCTGAAATCTAAAAAGGATCTGCGTAAGTTTGAGTTTGAAGAGCAAATTGATGCCACGTTGATTAAGTTCGGTCGTACTTTTTTATCGAGCACGTTCGATGAAGCAATGATAGCGAGCTTTATTGAGCAGCTCACTTCTAACTCGATCATTTCTGCGGCTTACTTGTTTCTTGACGCTACAAAGCTGAGCTCATTGCGTCGTCATCACTTTGGTCACTTACAGCTTCGTCATAACAACGAGATTTTAACTTCTCCTAATTGGCAGGGAGAGAATTTGCATTTGCCAGTTATCATTGATGGGGAAACGGTTGGGGAGTTGATTTTCTCTGTGTTGCAAGATCAAATCGATCAGTCTTTTATTTCCAAACAGATGGAGCTCGTGTCTGACTTAGTTCATGGTGTTATTGGTCGACACTTAAGTTTAGAGCGAGAGGTCGAGCTGAGAAAGCGGGCTGAGGAATCAGAAAAAGCGACGAAGGAGTTTGTCGCCATGATTAACCATGAGCTGCGAACTCCTCTCAATGGCGTATTGGGTAGTGCGGAGTTATTGAGTCGAACCCAATTAGAAGAAGAGCAGCGTCAATACTTGAGCAATTTGACTCAATCAGGGGACTTACTGAGAGTTATCATTAATGATCTTCTTGATTTCAGTAAGATGAATGCCGGTATGATGGAAATCATACATAAAGTTTTTGCCTGGGAGGAGCTTGAAAAAGCCATCATGGGTGTATTTGCAGCTAAGGCTGCGGAAAAACGCATCCATTTCTCTATCGACAAAAAGCTGGGGATCCCTGAATTTTTAGTCGGTGACTTAGAGCGCATTACACAAATTTTGGTTAACTTGGTGGGAAACGCGATTAAGTTTACTCACTTGGGTGGTGTCGTGTTACGGGTGGAATGGCTTAACGGCACGGCTTATTTTGAGGTTGAAGACACTGGTATTGGCATCCCAATAAAAGCACAGCCGTCACTCTTTGATCCATTTGTCCAAGTTGATCGCTCGGCGAAACGCAGCTTTGAAGGCTCAGGTTTAGGTCTCGCGATTTGTAAAAACCTCGTGGATTTGATGCAAGGTCAAATTAGCTTTGAGAGTGAAGAGCGCAAAGGGACAACTTTTAAAGTTGCTATTCCTCTTGAGGAAGGGCAAGCACAAGGCACAGCAGAGGGGGAATTGGTCACCATAGAGCGAAGCGATTTAGCAGGACGCTCAATATTAGTGGTTGATGACATCAGAATGAATCAAGTCATTGTTACTCAAATGCTGAAAAAACTCGACATTACACCTGATTTAAAAGCCAACGGAAAAGAAGCATTAGAAGCGGTGAAAAGTAAAGACTACGAACTGATATTCATGGACTGCCGAATGCCTGAAATGGATGGTTATGAGGCGACGATGTATCTGAGAGAGCGTGGCTTTACTCATCCTATTATTGCATTAACCGCTGGCACTACCATCGAAGAGCGTCAAAAGTGCATTGATTCAGGCATGGACGACATCCTCACTAAGCCGTACACCGCAACCGATATCGAACAGATTATGTGTAAGTGGCTTGAGCAGTAGACGCTGTCTCTTAAAAAGTATGTTTGTTGGCCAACGGCTAAAAGCTAAAGTACATGCAAATAAAACACACAAAAAAACGCACCACACTGGATAATGCCGATCATTTAACGATGTTTTTTGGGTCATTCTAGCGAGCCTTGGCGAGACTGAGAATCTAGTAGCAGCACGATGAGCGGGTAATGAAACAAATTTGACCACAAAGTGCTTGAATAGAAGAACCTGTATCACGCTCCTTCGTCGCTGTGCAGGGTGATGAGATACAGAAATATGCCACTCGCTGTTAAATGAGCGGCATTACCGTTCTGGAGGCGTTTTAGATTGTTTTCGTCAATAGCATTAAAGCGACGTTGTCCACGGTTGAAATCTACGATTGCAGCGCTGGCAAAATCTTTGAAAGTTTATCCAACGTTTCTTGATACTCAGAGGCGCAATCGCTATCTGCCACGACGCCGCCGCCAGCCCAAGCGTAAAGTTTGTTTTTTTCCGCTACAAGAGTTCGGATAGTAATGCTGGTGTCCATACGACCATGGCGTGAAATATAGCCAATACTGCCGCAATACGCGCTGCGTCGATGCGGCTCCAGTTCTTCAATGATCTGCATTGCGCGAACTTTAGGTGCTCCCGTGATTGAACCACCTGGAAAACACGCTCGCAGCAAATCCGCAGGAGCGTATTGTTCATCCAAATTTGCACGAATGGTGCTCACCAAATGATGCACGGCAGGGAAGCTTTCAATATCGAACAACTTTGGCACGTGAACGCTACCCGGTGATGCAACCCGACCAATATCATTACGCAGCAAATCGACAATCATCAGGTTTTCTGCCTGATCTTTTTCCGCTGTCTGCAAGTCATGGGCATTAGCGTTATCTTTCTTTGGATCTTCGCTGCGTGGTCGAGTACCTTTGATTGGTTTCGTTTCAATGACGCGATCTTTGAGCTCTAAAAAGCGCTCTGGAGAGATACTCAAAATCGAAGACTCAGGCATACGGATAAACGCTGAGAATGGCGTTTGGTTGGCGGACTCCAATTTCAGATACGCTTGCCACTCGCTGCCTTGATACGGTGCGTTAAAGCGCTGCGCCAAATTGATCTGATAACAGTCACCGCTCAACAAGTATTCTTGCACCTTGTCAAAGCGAGTGGCGTAGCTCTCTTTCGTCATGTTTGACTGCCAAGCACCAGACAAAGCGAAGTCAACGGTTTGTTCTGCTTTTTGCTCGTTTAACCACTGCCAAGCTTGCTCGATATTCTGACCAACTAAGCATGCTTTTTTAAGCTTGTGGTCAACAACGACGGCCCATTCATACAGACCTACCGCCATATCCGGCGTGTTGAGATCTTTTTCTGCCACTTCTGGCATCGTTTCTACGCGGCGACCTAAATCGTAACTGAAGTAACCGAGCGCACCACCAACAAAAGGCAAATCCAACTCCTTATTTAACTCAACGTGAGGAAGCCACTGTTCTTGCAACTGATGAAGCAGCGTGAATGAGTCATCTTGAGTTGAATAGGCATTCGATGGCGTTTCAACTTGTGTGTTGTCGGCAGTGGTTTCTAACGTTGCAATTGGGTTGGCGACCAACACATCGAAGCGGCTATCGATATGCGTTTTTGATGCAGAACGCAGCAACATCGCCCAAGGTAGGTGTTGAATGCGAGAAAAAAGGTGAAGAGCAAACTCTGGTGCGTATTCCAGCGCTTTAAAATCAATGAATTGATTGTCCATGTTGTTCATTTGTGTAATTTGTGACAAAGAGATCGTTCACTGCATGGCATGTCATGGGCAGCAAGAGTATCATATTCCTCTGTATAGCCAAACTCCCTCTATTCATAGGGTTTTGAGATGGTTTACAAGTAGGCAACTTCAGCATTTCGTGTGTCGATATCAGCCGTTCGACAATTGTTTATAAAAAACGAAGCTCAAAAGAGCAATAAGCTCAACAAACACGATTGAAGCCAAGCCAATAATGGAAGCATAACTATAACGAGGCATGTAATGACGGTAATACGCAAGCAGGATGTGATCAGCAGTGTCGCTGATGCGCTACAGTATATTTCTTACTACCACCCGCTAGACTTTGTTCAAGCTCTTGAAAAAGCCTATCACCGCGAAGAGAGCCAAGCCGCTAAAGACGCGATTGCTCAGATCTTAATTAACTCCCGAATGTCCGCAGAAGGTCACCGTCCAATTTGTCAGGATACTGGTATTGTGACGTGTTTCGTCAACATCGGTATGGGCGTGCAATGGGATTCGACCGACATGACGGTTCAGCAGATGGTAGATGAAGGTGTTCGACAAGCGTACACGAACCCTGATAACCCGTTGCGTGCGTCAGTACTTATGGACCCTGCTGGTAAACGTATTAATACCAAAGACAACACGCCTGCCGTCGTACATATCAACATGGTACCGGGCGATAAAGTTGAAATTCAGATCGCTGCGAAGGGCGGCGGTAGCGAAAACAAAACTAAGATGGTGATGCTAAACCCATCTGACGATATTGCTGAGTGGGTAGAAAAAACGCTACCAACAATGGGGGCGGGCTGGTGTCCTCCTGGCATGCTTGGCATTGGTATCGGCGGTACGGCTGAAAAAGCAGCGGTATTGGCAAAAGAATCTCTAATGGAACACATCGATATTCAAGAGCTTATTGACCGTGGCCCACAAAACGCAGAAGAAGAGCTTCGTTTGGATATCTTCAATCGCGTGAACAAACTTGGTATCGGTGCGCAAGGCCTTGGCGGTTTGACGACTGTTGTCGACGTTAAAATCAAAACTGCGCCAACGCACGCGGCTTCTAAGCCTGTTTGTTTGATCCCGAACTGTGCGGCGACTCGTCACGTGCACTTCACGCTTGATGGTAGCGGCCCAGCAGAGCTAACACCACCTAAACTAGAAGATTGGCCAGACATCACTTGGGAAGCGGGCGAAAATACGCGTCGCGTAAACTTAGATACAATTACTAAAGAAGAAGTACAAGAGTGGAAGACAGGCGAAACGGTTCTTCTATCAGGTAAAATTCTGACTGGTCGTGATGCTGCGCATAAACGTATTCAAGGCATGCTAGATAACGGTGAAGGTCTACCTGAAGGCGTAGATCTAAACGGTAAGTTCATTTACTACGTAGGCCCTGTCGATGCAGTTGGTGATGAAGTCGTTGGTCCTGCTGGCCCAACAACATCTACGCGTATGGATAAATTCACCGACATGATGCTAGAAAAGACCGGCATCATGGGCATGATCGGTAAAGCTGAGCGTGGCCCTGCAACGGTTGAATCTATCAAGAATCACAAAGCGGTTTACCTAATGGCTGTCGGTGGCGCTGCGTACTTGGTGGCGAAAGCGATCAAGAAAGCTCGTGTTGTCGCATTTGAAGATTTAGGTATGGAAGCGATTTACGAATTTGAAGTTGAAGATATGCCAGTAACAGTGGCTGTCGACTCAAATGGTGTTAACGCGCACCAAATTGGTCCAGACACTTGGAAAGTGAAAATTCAAGAGATGGAAGCATAAGGCAAAGGGCAATCTTGCTGCGTCTCAGTAGAGAGAATGTGACAAGGTGCTGATTTACCTAGCAAACAATTGACAAAAGTGCAGCGAAACCTGCACTTTTTGTCTATATAATTAAGGATATAAACCTTTAGGCATAGCAATCAAACGTTATGCGAACAATAATTAGGAGACGGCATGCCTCGTTTTATTCAGATTCTACAAATTATTCTTGCTGTAGTGATAGGTGGCTTTGTTGGCTATGACTTGATTCTTCACGGTATCAGCATCTTTGATGAAAAGTACGTGACCATCACATGTGTGTTGTGGTTGATTTTAGAAATCGCTCTATTTGTTATCTATAAGTTAATCGAAGACGACTAGGCTTAAAGAAAGCGGGTTCCTGTTTAACATAGTAATCAGCGCATATAGAGTTACTAATGCTGTAGATTAAGTAAGCCTCTGAACCACTCAGGGGCTTTTCTTTTTTAACACAGCATTAAGCCGGATGTTTTGTTCATCTTTTATTAAGGTATATAAAGTTAAACTCATAGGATTCGGGATAGAACAGTATTCATAGCTCGAAATTCGAAGTCGCTGACAACGTTGTTTTAAAGTGGAGTAAGATAAAGAAGCGTAATGAAGAGAATAAAGAAAGAAGTTAATGACTTTATCAACAGAGGTATGGACTCTAATGTTCGAATTGCTGTCACCGGACTTTCTCGTGCCGGTAAGACGGCATTCATCACGTCATTAGTGAATCAGCTTCTTCATACTGCAACCCATGACAATTTGCCTCTTTTGAATGCGGCTAGAGATAAGCGCCTTATTGGGGCGAAGCGTGAGCCTCAATCGAATATGATGGTGCCACGCTTTGCTTACGATGAGGCGATGAGCCAAATTCATGCCACTCCACCTCAGTGGCCAGTACCGACACGTGATGTGAGTGAGATTCGCTTAGCGCTCAAGTACAAACCAAATAAAACTACGAAAAAGCTGTTGAGTAAAACCGCAATTTTAAATGTTGATATTATCGACTATCCAGGAGAGTGGTTGCTCGACCTGCCTTTATTGGACATGGACTTTGCAACGTGGTCGCAAACTCAGTTTGATGCACTTAAAGGCCAGCGTGGCGATTTAGCCAAAGCTTGGCTTTCTGAACTGGAGAAAGTGGATCTCTTTGCAGAAGTGAATGATAAACTACTTGAGAAAGTTGCACACACATACACAGAGTACCTTCATTCTTGTAAAGACTCTGGCCTTCATTGGGTTCAGCCTGGCCGCTTTGTATTACCTGGTGAGCTAGCAGGCGCGCCGGTGCTACAGTTTTTCCCGTGTCGTGTTGATTCAGAAAGCAAAGCGCCCAAGGGCAGTAACTTAGCGATGCTAGAAGCCCGTTTTCAGGAATACCAACAGAAAGTCGTGAAAGCGTTTTATAAGCATCATTTTGCGACCTTCGATCGCCAGATTGTACTGGTGGATTGTTTGCAGCCTCTCAATGCTGGTGATGAAGCGTTTTACGACATGCGCCAAGCGCTAGAACAGATCATGCATAGCTTCCGTTATGGTCGTAGTAGCTTTTTGCGTCGTTTGTTCTCACCAAAAATCGACAAAGTGTTGTTTGCTGCTACAAAAGCGGATCATATCACGCCCGATCAGCACCCAAATTTGGTGTCTCTGCTCCAACAAATGGTGCATCCAGCGTGGCAAACGGCAGCCTACGAGAATATTGAGATGAGCTGCATGAGTATCGCTTCCATCCAAGCAACCACGACGGGGTTTATTTCCTCTGGAGATAAGACCATCCCGGCGTTACAAGGAACAACATTGGGTGGTGAGCCGATGACTATGTTTCCCGGAGAGGTGCCGAAAAAGCTACCAAATGCAGCGTATTGGCAAAACAACGGGTTTGATTTTACGTCGTTTCGTCCGATGCCCTCACCGAATGATGAGCCAATGAAGCACATACGCTTAGACAAAGCATTGGATTACCTGATTGGAGATAAATTGAAATGAGTGAGTTGAAGCAAAAACAAGTTTTCTCTGAAAAGGTAATGGAAAAAGAGCAGCAATCGAATCAACCGGAGTTGACGGCGCAGCAAACATTCGGCGAAAAAGAAACATTTGTACCTGTTGAAGTTAAAGAAGCGCACCAGGAGACCGAACAGGAATTGCAACTCGAGCATGTCATTCGTCCAAAATCGGGCAGAAAATGGCTCGCGACTGGCGCATTTGCAACTTTTGCTGGTCTGGTTGGCTGGCAAGCGGTGGACTCGGTTATAACCGCAATTCAGGCTTCTGATTGGCTAGCCTTAAGCTGGACGGGGTTTATTGCTGCGATCGCTTCGCTTGGTTTAGGAGCTATGGGTAAAGAGCTTTGGAAACTGCGAAAACTACGAAATCATTTTAGTGTTCAAGAAGAAGCAGAAGCACTTGTTAATAGTGAGAGCGTTGGGAAAGGGAAAGCCTTTTGCGAAACCGTAGCAGAACAAAGTGGTGTGATGGCAGAGAATCCGGGCTTTGATCGTTGGCAGAACAGTATTAACCCTGCTCATAGTGACGCTGAAATTCTTGATATGTATGACTCGATGGTTGTGAGCCAACAAGACAAGTTGGCAACGAAAATCGTATCACAGCACGCAACCGAGTGTGCGGCCCTAGTCGCCGTGAGCCCTCTGGCTGCCGCTGATATGTTGCTGGTGGCTTGGCGAAATTTCAAAATGATCGACAACCTCTCCAAGGTATATGGGGTAGAGCTAGGTTATGCATCTCGCATCAAGTTACTAAGAGCGGTATTTGTCAATATGGCGGCGGCTGGTGCCAGTGAGCTCGCTATTGATGCCAGTATGGATTTGATGTCGATGGATCTTGCTGGCAAAGTTTCTGCTCGTGCGGGGCAGGGACTAGGTGTTGGTATTCTAACGGCACGTTTGGGCTTGAAAGCGATGACCTTATTGCGTCCACTACCCTGGTATCCTGACCGTCAGGTTAAGTTGGGCACCATACGCAAGGCAGTGGCGGCGAAAGTTGCATCAATTACGATGAAACCGTAACGAATATCAACTTTGATGGATAGGATTGCTTGACGCCATTCCAAGCATGATAGAAACTACTGTCAACTTTTCCTGACAGTTGTGAATTGGGATATTTTAAGTGCGTCTTGAAGTCTTATGTGAAGATCGACTCGGCTTGACCCGAGAACTGCTCGATATTTTAGCGTCTAAAAGCATCGACTTGCGTGGTATCGAAATCGATATTAGCGGTATTATCTATTTGAATTGCCCAGATATTGATTTTGATACGTTTAGTGAGCTGATGGCTGAAATCCGCCGTATTCCGGGGGTGAAAGACGTACGTAAAATCCAGTTTATGCCGATGGAGCGCCACAATACGGAGCTGCTCTCGTTAGTTGATAACTTGCCCGATCCGGTTTTTGCCATTGATCTTAAAGGTGCCGTAGACATGGCAAACATGTCTGCACTTTCATTGCTTGGCCTTCACAAGCAAGAAGTGATTGGTACTCAAATCGGTGCTTTGTTACCAAGTGTTCGTTTCTCTCGTTGGTCTGAAGGTGTTAATGCTCGAACGCGGGAAAACCTTGTGATTGATGGCTTGGACTATGTTCTAGAGTTGATGCCCGTTTATATCCGAGACGAAGCGCAAAACTCGACTCTAGCGAGTACTCTAATGACGATTCGCTCTAGTCAGCAAGTTGCCAGAATTGAAGAAGCACTACCGCTGCATAATCCTCTGGGTTTTGAGCACTTTGTTGGTATATCGAACCGTCATAAAGCACTAATGAACCAAGCTAAAAAGCTGTCTGTGCTTGACCAACCATTGTTGATTGAGGGCGAAACGGGGACTGGTAAAGAAATGCTTGCTAAAGCTTGCCACAGCCGTTCTAGCCGCGCGAGCAAGCCATTCCTAGTTTTGAGTTGTGCTTCGATGCCTGACGATGTAGCAGAAACCGAACTTTTTGGTCATGCGCCGGGTTCATTCAATCATGAACAAGGCCACAAAGGCATCTTTGAGCAAGCAAATGGCGGCACGGTATTTCTTGATGAAATCGGTGAAATGAGTTCGCACCTTCAAATCAAGCTGTTACGTTTTCTACAGGATGGTAATTTCCGTCGTGTCGGTGCAGAAGATGAGATGCATGTCGATGTTCGTATCATCGCTTCAACAAAACATAACCTTGCCGAGCTTTCTGAAGCAGGAATGTTCCGTGAAGATTTGTATTATCGTCTCAACGTACTTACGCTCAGCATTCCTCCGTTACGTAAGCGCTCAAACGACGTTGCACCATTGCTTGAGTTGTTTGTGGCGAAACATGCTCAACAGCTTGGGATTGATAAGCCAGAGTTTGATGATGGTCTAGTTGATGCCCTTGCAAATTATCAGTGGCCAGGAAACATGCGCCAGCTGGATAACATGGTTCTTCGAGCGCTCACGGAAATGGATGGTGATATACTAAACGCGGATCACTTCAATTTACCTCAGCCTCAGTCAGTCGGCGCTGGTAGTGCAACGCTTAACATCGACGGTTCTTTGGATGAGATCATGCGTGATTATGAATCTCAAGTTCTGGAACGTTTGTATCAGTCATTCCCATCAAGCCGCAAGCTTGCTAAGCGCTTGAATGTATCGCATACCTCAATCGCTAATAAACTGCGTGATTACGGTATACGTAAGAATTAATCGAATTGAACGAAAAGACGGAATTAATCATTTGTAATGGAAGATAACAGCTCATCTATCGCCGTTCATAAGTTGGACGGTGACTTGCTTCTTCGTACCGCTGAAATCGGTGACGCAGATATGATTGCCGAATATTTTCAAGCCAACCGAGAATACCTGAAACCGTTTGAACCGAAACGTGAAGAGGCTTTTTTCTCAGTGAACGGTTGGTTGCAAAAGCTTATCAAGCTCAATGAGCTGCATCGAATGGGATTGGGGTATTATTGCCTTTTAGTCAGAGCCTCTTCGGGTGAAATGCTAGGTACGATATCCTTTAGTAGTTTGAGTCGTTTTCCTTTTTATTCTTGTAACGTCGGATATTCTCTCGCTGAAAAAGCGCAAGGGCATGGTTATATGCGTCGTGGATTAACCATGGCTTGCGACTACATGTTTAACGTTCAGAAACTGCATCGTATTCAAGCTGGCTACATGCCTCACAATAAACGTAGTGAAGCTGTGCTAGAGCATGTAGGTTTCAACCGAGAAGGGTATGCAAAAGATTACCTTTTGATTAATGGTGAGTGGCAAGACCACGTTCTAACGTCGCTTATTAATCCGAATTGGCAGCCAGAAGGGCGATAGTATGGAACGATTGGAAAAGCAGTTAGCACTTGTAATCGAGCTCGATAAACTCAAAAGCATTTTGCGCCGAACTCGAGTTAAAAGTGCTGAAGGGCGCCTCGAAAATAGTGGTGAGCATAGTTGGCATGTCGCACTGATGGCAATATTGATGGAAGAGCATGCGAATGCACCTGTTGATATTTGCCGAGTGATGAAAATGTTATTGATACATGACGTAGTAGAGATCGACGCGGGCGATACCTTTGTTTATGATACTGCTGCGTCTCAAGAGCAAGCAGAAAAAGAAATTAGAGCTGCAGAGCGCTTGTTTGGTATGTTACCCAGCGATCAGGAGCAAGAGCTATTGGCGCTTTGGCATGAATTTGAAGCCGCGCAGACCGATGATGCTAAGTATGCAAAAGCACTCGATCGGTTAATTCCAATGCTCTTGAACTACCATAATAATGGTCAGAGTTGGAAGGAACATGGTGTCTCACGCGAACAAGCACTTACCATTAATAAACGAATTGAATTTGGCTCTGTTACCTTATGGGACAAAGCGAAAGAGTTGATTGAAGAAGCCACAGAGAAAGGTTGGCTGAAATCGTAATAAAGGAGACTGAATGTCTTATTTGCCTTTGGACGAATACCAAAGAAAATGGATTTTTACGCATCAGTCGATGCCTGTGCCAGAAGAAGATTTGGCTTTTATTAAGCCGATGAGCCAAGCCCGCTCAGCACAATTTTGGAAAGAAAATATCAGTGCTCAAAGCCCTGATATGGATAGACTTAGTTCCCAAGACTGGCCAATGAATGAGGCGAATTGGTCTGAAACTGTGGATTGGATGGCTGCGTGGGAGTCGGACGATCCTGACATGCCAGTGGAAGCTGAGGCACATATCGATTGGCAAGACGATGTAACCGTTTACTTTTGCTACGAGAAGTACAATGTCATCGAAACGAAATGGTCTATTTTTAAAAAGCACTGGAAGAACTTTCTCTTTTATGACGATGGTCCGATACTAATAGGACGTCGCCGTTCGCAAGCACTTTGGTTTGATTCAAAAGGCAATGTGAAACTCGGTGTTCGTCAATAAAGAGTTATAAAACAAAGCCACCTTTCGAGGTGGCTTTGTTTTTCTAAAGGCTGGATAATGGACTCAACACACCACCAGCCCCGCGCTCGATAACGTGAGTATAGATTTGCGTGGTTTTTACATCAGTATGCCCTAATTGTTCCTGAACAGTTCTAATGTCTGCGCCAGATTCCAATAAATGCGTGGCAAAACTGTGTCTTAGTGTGTGGCAAGTTACAGTTTTCTCAATGCTTGCGTCGCTTGCCGCGCGCTTTACAGCTCTTTGTATTGCGCTTTCATTGATATGATGCCTTCTGAGTTCACCAGTGTCTCGATCTGCGCTTAACTTTGTTGATGGAAACAAAAAGTGCCAGTTAAAATCTAGCTCCGCTTTTGGGTATTTACGTCGTAAACCTTCAGAGATATATACGCCCGCATAACCAGGCATGTGCCTATCTTTAAAGTAGTAGTTTCTTGCTAAATTAACTTGAGCTTTGAGTGGTTCATGTAGTTCTTTGGCTAATGTGACTGTACGATTTTTACCTCCTTTTCCTTGCCAAACGCGAACTGCACCATAATCATAATCGATGTCTTGAACTCTTAAGCGTAAACATTCCATAACTCGAAGCCCGGAGCCGTAAAGTAGCTGAATATGGAGTCTATACCTCGGGTCGATATGCTGAACGAATCTTCGGATCTCCTCCCTGGTTAACACAACGGGAAGTTTCTTTTCGGTCAAGGATTTCTGAAATCTCATATCAAGTGATAGTGGGGTTTTAAAATAATCACGATATAAAAATGATATTGAGTTCAGCGCCAAAGCTTGCGTTTTTACCGCAACTTTTTCTTCTACCGCTAAGTAACTCAGAAATTGAATGACATCATCTTCTGCTAGTGTTGATGGGTGGGCGAGCTGGTGAAAAGTGATAAAACGTTTTATCCAAAAAAGATAACTTTCGATAGTTTTATTCGCATAATGACGAGTAAGCATGTGCTCTTTTACACTAAGTAAAAACTGACTTTTCATGATAAATTAACCTGTTTATTTATACAGCTCCGTTAATGTATCACCACTTTTGAAATTAGCGTGCTGTGCGCCGCCTAATTGCGCGCGCCACCACACATATTCATACTGTTTTTCTATTTGTTTCATGCATATAAGTGCTACGATTGATAGCGCTTTTGATAAGAAAGAAGGCGGTAGCCTGCCAGAAAAACGGCAAATCGCCGTATAGAAAGCGTTATGCGTAATTGATGGAGTACCGAGAATTAGATGGAAGTAGTAGAAGCGGAGAAATCGGATTTAGATTCATTCTTTGTGTATCTAGAAAATCAGCTGTCTGAAAATGGCAATGGAGAAGTTCCTCTTTTCCAGCCAATGTCCAGAGAGCAAAGTGAAATTCCTGAAACAACAAAAGATAAGTTTATCCAAGGCTTTTCTCATCAGTTTGGCGACTTAGGTTGGAGAAAACTTTGGGTTGTAAAAGACACCTCTGGAAATATCAAAGGTCATGTTGATCTTCGCCCCCACAGTGATGGAAGCCGTTCTCACAGGGTTCTATTAGGTATGGGCGTAGATGTTTCTTGCCGGAAGCAAGGTCTTGGTCAAAGACTCATTGATGCTGTTATAAATTTCTGCCAAGAAAAAGCTGAAATTGACTGGCTTGATCTTTGTGTATTATCAGAGAATTTCCCAGCAAAGAACCTCTACCTAAAGGCAGGGTTCAATGTTGTTGGAGAGTTCAAAGATCAATATAGAATCGACGGTTTGTCAGTCTCGGAAACAGCAATGACAAAGTACGTCAAAAATTACGCATAACAAACTGTTCAAGAGTGATTCGCAACGCGTGGCATTTTCACTATGCGTTGCGTTTGGTGTTTAAGGTGGTATGCGGGAGCTTCGGTATTGCGTTGCTCACACCTTAACAGGGCGTTAGCTGCTTAGAGGAAAAATGATGCTCCAAGATAAAGCTACATCAAGTTCCAATTACATAAGATTTATCGACAGAGTAATCGAAAATCGAACTGTTTGGGGACTTCAGCATCCTGATGGTGGCTGGGCAGTTTGTAATTCGAATCAGTATCCAGACGCATCAGTTTATGTTTTTTGGTCAGATAGAGCATACGCAAGTCGGGTCGCAATTGGTGATTGGGAGTTGTATGTCCCAACTCCAATTAACCTAGATTCATTCGTTGATAATTGGCTAAAAGGTATTCATAGCGATGGACATCTTGTGGGTCTCAATTGGGATGCAAACCTCTGTGGTACTGAAGTTGTCGCAATTGATGTGGCAAAAATGTTGGTACGCAGCTAACAAACTGTTTAAGAGGGATTCACAACGCGTGGCATTTTTACTGTGCGTTGGTTTAAGTGATTAAGATGGTATGCAGCAGCTTTGGTATTGCGTTGCTCACCCCTTAACAGGGCGTTAGCTGCCATATTGTTTAACTTAATTACGCTTGGAAATGGAAGTTTTATGAAAACACTCTTATTACTTGTTGCGTTATTTCTATCGGGATGTACAACTGCTCTTTGGGCTCCTGAATATAAGCAAGAGATGATAGATGGCTTCTACGTAAAAAGTGATTCCGGAGAGCTATTTGTTACCGCCTCTAGTTTCAGCTTATCTTTTCAAAATCAATAAAAATTTTGGAGATGCTCTTACTTTATCCAGAGAAGTAGATTTCTCCCCATCGTTTAACGAATTTGAACTAAGGAAAGACAATACAATTGTTGGCACTGTATCGCTAACACTGCTAGGCGGTGAGCCGACCGCAGAATTAGAAAATCAACTTTTGTCGCTAGGCTTCAAAAAGGATGCTTTGCTAAGAGAATTTAGACTTACGGAAAAAGTAAAAGGAAAGCGATTCACGGTAGAGGGTGATTTCCCGCTAGTAAAGCTAAAAAAGAGTCGGCGTATAAATATTGCACAACCATCTACCTTTTCTGAAGCGGCAGGAAAAATAGTTGCGACACCAGCTGCAATCATCATCGATTCTGCAGTCGTTGCGCCTGCTGTATTTGTAGGAGCTACGGTAATGGCGGCAGGTGGCAGCTAACAAACTGTTCAAGAGGGATTCGCAACGCGTGGCATTTTCACTATGCGTTGGTTTTAGTGTTTAAGGTGGTATGCAGCGGCTTTGGTATTGCGTTGCTCACCCCTTAACAGGGCGTTAGCTGTTTGAGGAAAAATGAGAAAATTCGATAAGCCGCTATTCTGGCTGTATATAAAAACAAGAGACTCATTGTTGTCATCTTTTAAGG